>DAOMFV010000108.1:0-17659 GCA_035430005.1 Gemmatales bacterium | reverse complement strand
GAAGCGCGTGGCATAGTTGCCATCACGCTCCGAGGCCGTGAAATAAACGGGTCTGGAGTGTAGTCCTCACTCTCCGAGTGAGGACGCGGAGACCGGAAGCCAGCACGATCATTGTGGTAAAGTTAGCTACTCTTCACGTCATCTCTCGGAGAGAGATGACTACAATCATTCACAACCTCTCCGAGTGATGGTTGATATTACTGGAATCTAGATCACAAACGCCACGCAGATTGATCTGCGTGGCCTTAGTATTGTTGCAGGCTGTCCATCACGCGGAGCGTGATGGCAACTCTACACCGTGATCTCAATCTTCCTCGGCTTCAGCTCTTCCCGTTTGGGCAACTTTACCGTTAGCACGCCGTGCTTGAAGTCGGCGCTGATCTTGCCCGGATCAATATCTTCGTTCAGAGCGAAGGTGCGATGATAGTCGCCGACAGCGTACTCACGCAGAATGCTGTTGGGCTGGGCAGTGCCGGGGTTCACCTTGCCATGCAACGAGAGCTGGCCATTCTCGAAGTTGAGATGGATGTCGCCTGGCTGCACGCCGGGGATGTCGGCATGGACGAGGAACTCGTGCTCGGTCTCGAAGACATCAACACGAGGCGTGAAGGTTTTGTTTGTAGTGCCGACAGGCTGCGCCTGGGTCTCGTTGGTCGTTTGGCAGCCGCAGTTGGTTTTGCAGGACATAGATACGTTCTCCGGTTATTGGTTATAGTTACCATCACGCTTCGCTTGATGGTTTTGGGGGGTGAAACTATCTCTATGTAGCGATGAGACTGTGTCTTCGCTTCCTCACGCGGAGCGTGAGGACAACTAACTGATCGCAATTTCGATCTTCTTGGGCTTGGCTTCCGGCGACTTGGCCAGCTTGAGGTGAAGCACGCCGTTGATGAACTTCGCTTCGACTTGGTTGCCATCAACAGGCTTGGGCAGGGTGATAGTGCGTTCAAAGTTGCCGAAGGTCCGTTCCTGGCGATGGGCGATGGCCTTCTCGTGCTGGATCGGCTTTCGTACACCCTTGAGAACCAGTTGATCCTGTCCGACGATGTGGGCTTCGAGGTCGTTCTGCTGGTAGCCTGGCAATTCTGACTCCAGGAAGAAGTGGTTCTCGTCTTCCCAAAGATTGAGGGCAGGGTAAGTCGCAGGCATCGAACCGGCGAAGGCGTTTTCCAGCTCGCGCGTCAGGCGGTTGAACTGGTGAGCCAAAGAGTGGCGGGCGGGCATCGTAGCAAGCATTCTCATGATCTATCTCTCCTATCGCAAACCGGTGAAAGGGTTGGTTTCAAACACATGTCCGGGACGAGAGAGGCTAAAGCATGGGACGTGCCAAAGCATCTTTATCAACATGAGGATTGTTGTAAGTGATTGATGGATAGTAGGATGAGACAATGCACTTATCTTGTGTTGCAAGAGCTATTCATGCTGATGGTGTCAATATGGCATACAGTCCCGAAATTGCATATCGATAGTAATCGCCAATATGGCATGATGGGCGACGGTATTGCGATGGCAGCCTGAAGCGCAAGCGAGGGTGGACCTTACGATTGCACACGCCCCCCCCTCGCTTGCGCTTCAGGCTGTCATGGCTTTGGTCTTACGAACTAAGTGAAGCTACTCGAGTTCAAGTCGAATACGAAGAGGCTGATTCGCCTGGATCATACACCTAAGGCCCGAGGTGGCAGGGTTGGCATATTTGCTGGGAAGCGACCAGCCATTACTTGACTGGCAGGAGACTGAGATGCGGTAATAGCCCGGCTTCAGGCCCCATTGCTTGCCATCGTAGGCCTGAAAGGTGCCATTGCGGGCGATGGGCACCATCAAGGTATCGGTGCCGGCACCGAAGTCGGGGTCAGCGGTGAAGACGACCCAGCCGTTAGGCAACTGGTAATTGCGGTAATAAACGCTGCCGGTAATGGTAACGGGCGGAGCGTCCGCTTCAAACAGGTCGACGCCGCCACACCCAGTCGAAACGAGGAGCACAGAGAGGATCAACCACTTACTTTTGCCAGGCAACATCGACAAAGCTCCAGACATTCTGCTGCCTGTTGCATCGGCGACAGGGGCTGGGTGTTAGAAGTGCAAACCATCGCTTCTCCAGGAGTTCTGCCGACCGTCAATGGCCCCCCAGAACAATCGGCACAAGTTCACTTTGAACCTTCTTGCAGACGCTATGTCAGGCCATACACTTTCTAACAACAAGACCAGAAGGTGAACCGTGGCAGATATCCCCAAAACAGCGCTCTATCAGCAACATGTCGATCTGGGTGCCCGCATGGTCGAGTTTGCCGGTTGGATGATGCCGGTGGTTTACAGCGGCATTGTCGAAGAGCACCTTGCCGTGCGCAGCCATGCGGGTTTGTTCGATATCGGCCACATGGCCCGGCTCAGCTTCGGCGGGCCCGATGCGCTCAAACTTCTGGAACTGGTGTGCACCAACAGCATCGCCACCATGAAGGATGGCCAGGTGCGTTACAACCTGGTCTGCAATGAATCGGGCTGCATCCTTGATGATGTCCTCGTCTACAAATGGCCTTACGGCTACTCGATGGTGGTGAACGCTTCCAATCGAGCGAAGATCGTTGCCTGGTTGGACAAGCACAAGGTTGGCATGAATGTAGACATCAAGGATCAGACCATGGAGACGGCGATGATCGCCATCCAGGGGCCACGGGCAATCGGGATCGTTAAGGGGCTGACCGAGACCGACCCTGCCAGCTTGAAGTACTACTTCGCTGCGGCTACCCGCTGCATGGGCCAACAATGTGTGCTGAGCCGAACGGGTTACACCGGCGAAGATGGCGTCGAGATCATGATCGGCAACGCTCACGCCAACGCACTCTGGGATGAGTTGGAAGCCCTTGGTGGCAAACCGGCCGGGCTGGGGTGTCGTGATACGCTTCGTCTGGAAGCAGCGATGCCGCTCTATGGACATGAACTGAGCGAATCGATTGACCCGCTGCAAGCCGGACTGAACTGGGCGGTGAAATTCGACAAAGGCGACTTCATCGGCAAGGCGGCTATGCTCAAGCGGAAGGATCAGGCAGACTTGCCCGTCCGCATCGGTCTGGAACTCGAAGGCAAGCGTCCCGCTCGTGAAGGGTGTCCCATCCAACTGAACGGCAAGAACATCGGCACTATCACCAGCGGCACCTTTACCCCGACGCTGCAGAAGTCGATTGCGATGGGGTATGTACCCAAGGCTCAGTCCGCTATTGGCACCGTGCTCAACATCGATATTCGTGGTCAGTCGCAGCCGGCCAAGGTGGTCAGGTTGCCGTTCTATTCACGGCCCAAGAACTAAGACGCTCATCGAAACCATTCTTCCTCTCATCTCGAACACCCTGAGGATCATCGGATGAATCTCGCAACCTACCGCTTCTCTCCCAGCCATGAGTGGTGTAACAAGGAAGCCAACGGCAACGTGGCTGTCGGCATCACGCAGCATGCGGTCGAGATGCTCAAGGATCTGCTTTACGTGCAACTGCCCAAGGTCGGCAGCGCCACCAAGGCCGGCGAAAGCTGCGCTGAGATTGAATCGGTCAAGTCGGTCGGCAACCTCTATGCTCCGTGCGATGGAACCGTAACTGAGGTGAACGAGGCGCTGAGCGGCGATCCGATGAAGATCGCTGACGACCCCTACGAGAAGGGCTGGATCGTAAAGATCAAGCCGAGCGGCGCTTTGGGTGATAACCTGATGTCGCATGCTGATTACGAGAAGCTGTTGGCAGAGGAAGGGGCATAATATTGCGAGGTGGCTCCATGATGGGTGCCATGGTTTGACGGTACTCCGTCTAACCATGCCCGCTTCAAAGTCATCGCAGCATGGTTAGCGTGAGTACACGCAAACCATGGCACCCAACACCCAGCTAAGTTGTTGATCTGAAGTCTCACGACTTTAGTTACCATTGAGGGAATTGCACTTGTCTTACGTGTTGAATACGCCGGCTGATCAGAAGGAAATGCTGAAAACCATCGGCGTGGCATCGATTGATGAACTGTTCGAGACAATCCCGGCCGCGGTGCGGCTGAAGAAGCCCCTCGATATTCCGCCGGCCCTTTCCGAGATGCCGATGACGGACGAGATGGTGCGGCTGGCGAAGAAGAACTTTTCCCCCGATCAGGCGGTCTGCTTCCTCGGTGGTGGCAGCTACGATCATTTCATCCCTGCTGTGGTCGATCAAGTCGCTGGCCGGGGCGAGTTCTACACCGCCTACACGCCGTACCAGGCTGAGGCGAGCCAGGGAAGCTTGCAAGCGTTCTTCGAGTTCCAGACGCTGATCTGCCAACTGACCGGGATGGATGTCGCCAACGCCAGCTTGTACGAAGCAGGCTCCGGCATGTTCGAAGCGGCGCTGATGGCACATAATTCCATTGATGGCAAGTCACGCATCCTTGTTCCGGAGAGTGTGCATCCTGAATATCGACAGACGGTCGATACCTATCTCGCCAACCTCGGACCAAAGACGGTCACGCTGCCGACGCCGGACGGCACGCTGAAGCCGGAGGCACTGGCGGCAGCGATTGATGACAAGGTCTCCTGCGTGGTGGTGCAAAGCCCCAACTTCTTTGGCAACCTCGAAGATGTCGAGGCGCTCGCCAAGGTGGCTCATGAGAAGGGCATCTTCTTTGTACTCGTCGCTGATCCGGTCAGTCTGGGGCTGCTCAAGCGGCCTGGCGATTGTGGCACCGATATCGTCGTCGCTGAAGGGCAGGGGCTGGGCACACCGATGCAGTATGGCGGCCCGTTCCTGGGTCTGCTGGCCTGCAAGAACCAGTTCATCCGCAAGATTCCTGGCCGTCTTGTCGGGCAGACGACCGACAAGAACGGCAAGACATGCTGGTCGCTGACACTGCAGACTCGTGAACAGCACATCCGCCGGGAGAAGGCGACGAGCAATATCTGTTCCAACCAGGGGCTGATCGCCCTGCGGGCTACGGTCCATCTGGCGGCGCTCGGACCAGTCGGCATGAAGGAAACGGCGGAGCTTTGCGTGCAGAAGGCTCACTACGCCGCCAGTGAACTGGCCAAGGTACCTGGGATCAAGCTCAAGTATCCCGGCAAGCCCTTCTTCAAGGAATTTACGATTGAAGTGAGTAAGCCCGCCGAACCGCTCTTGGCAAAACTGCTCGGTCAAGGCTACCATGCTGGTCTGGCGCTGGGCCGCTGGTATCCTTCGCTGGCCAACTGCATCTCCGTTGCAGTGACCGAGAAGCGAACCAAGGCGGAGATCGATGGGTTGGTGGCGGCCTATCGTGCCGCGCTGGCTGGGTAGCCAAGCTTTACCAGCCCGAAGCGCTAGCGAGGGATGCGTGCAATCGCGAGGTTCTCCCTCGCTAGCGCTTCGGGCTGGTATCAATCACACCAGGGAGGGTTGTGAGATGTGCATGATGTTATTCTGTAGCCTGTTGCTCGCGCCGCAGACCGACGAACAGAAGCAACTCAACAAGATTGTCACCGACTTCGCCATCAAGTTCTACGTCGCCTATGAGAATGGCGACGTGGATGCCTTGATGCCGCTGACATTGACTCCCTGGTACCACGATGGACAATCAGTTATCCGTTCGCCGGAGGCTTTGCGAACGGAGTTGAAGAAGTTCCTGGATCAGCGCGATACCAGCGGTGGCAAGCGTGTTCCGGATGTCAAACTGGTCGCCGGCTTCGCTTCGATGAAGGATCGCATGGCGACGAAAGATCGTGAGATGTTGCAGCAGGTCGCTCAGGATGACGACTATGTGGTGCTGGTGATGCTGAAGCCGGTTGATGCGGGGAACAAGAAGGTCGAGAACGTCGTATTGCTGGTACGCCGCACCGGTGGCAAGGCGGTAGCGATCGGGGTTAAACATACGCCCTAGTGGACACCTCTCGTCCCCGGTCTCCGACCGGGGACGCACTGAATTCCCGGCTCTGCCGGGATGAGAAAGACTTGGTGCGGTGTTTGAATTTCTGGACGTCCGGCGGAGCCGGACTTGCAGTGTGTCCCCGGTCGGAGACCGGGGACAAGAAGAATCTAACCCCTGCAGGGAGGCAGAGGTCATGAAGTCAATCATCTGGATGATCCAACCGGGGATGGAACCCTATGCCCGCTGTCAGCAGTCGGCATGGATGCAGGCACTGGAAGCGGAGGGCTGGTCGGTACGGGTGCAGCATCATCAGCCTCGAGTTCCCTGGCGATCCACTTCTTCAGCCGAGTGGTTGATCTGGAATTTCGTGCCGACGCCGCTGGATGTCTGGATAGCAAGATTGTTCGCCGGCAGGCAGATGGCGGTGCTGTCGGAATTGAACAACAAGGTCTATTCGCTTCCGCGTTTGGATCAGTGGTGTGTTCCTTCCGAATCGATGCGGATGCATTTGGTCGATTGCGGCGTGTCCCGAGACAAGATCGAGATTGTGCAGGGCTATGCTCCTTCGAAATCGAAGATGATGCCTGATGTGCGGGGGCAAGTGGGACGAGATGAGAACTCTCCGGTGATCTATGCCAGTGGGCCGCTCGTGCCTTCGACAGGCAATCGGCTGGCTATCTGGTTCTTCAGCATCATGCAATATATGCGACCTGGAATCAGTCTGTTACTTCAACGAGACGGTCCAGAGCGAGAACGGCTGGAGCGCATGGCTGATGGCATCTGCACGAAGGGTAGCGTTCGATTTGCAGCGAATGATATTCCGGCTCACGAACTGGTGGCTCAGGCCGACATTGTGTGCCTGCCCTTGGCCGAAGATGGCGTGCCTGATGCGCTCTTTGCGGCCCTTTCCCAGGCCAAGCCGATTGTCGCCACACAGCAGCCTTCGTTGATGGAGTGGCTGCGCCACGATGTCAATGGGGTACTGATTCCGACGAACCGTCCGCCGACGTGGGCAGCCGTGATGGATCAACTTCTGCATGATACGGAGCGAATTCAGAGACTGAGAGCGGGAGCACGGATGACAGCCATCCCGAGCGCACGGTTGAAGTTGCCGGCGGTATTCTGTCAGACGGCGGTGCCTCACGTGGCATTGGCAGCAGCTTGAGCCAGCGGGAAAATCATCTGCAGCGTCGTGCCCTCATATAGCTTGCTGGTGATCTCCAGCTTGCCGTGATGCTGCTCGACAACCCAGGCGACGAAGGAGAGCCCCAGCCCCATGCCGCTGGCGAGGCCTTCGTGCATGGCGTTGTCACGCTTGGTGGTGAAGTGGGCTTCGGTGCAATGCTGTAATACCTCTTCGCTCATACCGATTCCATTGTCGGCAATCGTCAGCAGGGCGTGTTGATCGTCTTGGGAAATAGTGATGGTGACGTTGCCCTTCCAGCCGGCCGCGGCCAGGAGGCGATCTTTGCGATAGTTGGTTTCAGGGTTCTTCGTGCTGCGGGCCAGTTCCCGCATGCGCATGCGTTGTTCGAAGGTGGCGTCACGGGCATTGCAGAGGAGGTTCTCCAGGGCCTGTTGCAGGTGGGAAGCATCGCCCTGTATATGAACAGGGGAAGGTGACTGTTGGATGAGGAGATTGAGCTTCCACTGATGTTCGGCAATATTGTGCCATTGGCGATAGAGCGACTGGGTCACGTCGTTGAGGTTGAGATTCTGCTCGATCGGCGAATCGAGGTCGCGGCGGACGGTGCGAAGAATCTGTTGGGTTCGTTCGGAGACGCCACGCAAGCTCTCTCGTGCTTCGACCAGCATCTGCTTTTCGGATTCAGGCGTGTTCGACTGAGTGATGCAGCGTTCGAGCAAATCGTTGGGGCGTACCAGCAGGTTCTTGATGTTGTGGGCATAGGAGCCGGCCAGCACGCTGATGTCGGCATAGAGTTTGGTTCGGGCTTCAAGTACCTGCTTCTCCGCTTCTTTGCGTTTGAGTTCCTCTTCCTCTCGGAGGAGTTGTTCTTCAAGCCGTTGCCGCTGCAGGGCATCAACCTGTTCACGAGAACGATATTCGTTCAGTTCCAGTACACGTTCCCGGCGAAGAAAGAGAGCTACCCACAGCAGAGCGACACCGGCGGCGGCTACAGCGATGAGGCTCAGGCCGTGCCGCATCTGGGCTTGTCGCTGGGCGACTTCTTCCTGCCGATTGGCGAATGCCCTTAGTTGCACATAGACATCCAAGGTGGCTTTGGGATCGGTAGGTTCGACGAGCTCAAACGACTGGGGGCGAATGTCACGGGGCAACGGCGTGTTGGAGTTCCACAGCAGGTCGGGCTTCTCCTTTGAAGGAAAGCGCAGCTCCATGCGGTAGACGAAGGGGAACAAGGGCAGCAGCCCCTGATTGGTACGGGTCAGATCGCCCAGAACCGTCATGTGGGTCAGCACCGCATCGCGCTTGCTCTCCTGGTCAGTTCCTGTTTCTTTCAGATACTGTTTCACCAGTTCAGGCAACGTCGATTGACCGACACGGGTTTCGAGTACCCATTCCTTGAGGATGTTCTCCTCGAACTCCAGTTCGTCACGCAGCCTGCTCTCGACGGCATAGATGATGATACCGAGCACAATAGCCAGGAGAATGATGGCAGGGGTCAGGCCGCGGAGATAGCGCCACCAACTGGAGGAGGCCGTCGTCATGGTTGACCTCGTGAGCTGGAGTAATCGGCACCGAACTCAGTAATCTTTCTCCATTTGTTGCTGTTAGCCAATCGTTCGTAGACTTTGATTCTGCTTTTGGGCAGAACCTGCATGCCATCGTAGAGCGGTTCGAGCAGGGTGATGTATTCTCCGCCTCGGCCGGGCCGGTTGCCTTCCTCGTCGAAAAGGCGCTGGCCCTGGGAGTCGATTTCTTCGTTAAGATGTTTGATCAATTCATCGGGATTGTTGATGAGGGCGCTGGAATCTCTGAAGCAGCAGTTGGCAAGGGATTGTCCAATATCACGGTAGAGCAGCAGGTCATCGGTGCCGGTGGGGTTGGGCGTTTCGGTGGTGGAGGAATCGGCGACGAAGCCGCGCCCCGTTCCCAGCTTCGTTTCCACAGGATTGCGGTGCATGAAGGCAATAAGGGGAAACGGAATATCCTCAATGGGCCAGGTCAGGCGACGATCTCGGTACAGAGTGTTCCAGTCGATGGCGTCGGCGACGGTGACGACCCAGAAATGGCGTTCCAGAGGATCGGTGCGATAGAGTGAACGAAGGAACCGCCGGGCTGGGGCGGGGCCTCCGGGCAGGACGAGGAGTTCCCGGCCTCGGACCGGCGTCACGCCGGCATCACGAATCAGCTTGCCTACCGCAGCCACTTCGAGCTTGTTGGCCCGGTTCAGGCCGCCGACACCATGAGCGATGACATATTTCTTGACGTCCGGAGTGACGGTCGTCTCGTTGGGCACCTTCCATTGTTCTTCAAACTGATCGGCGAGATCTTCGGAGAAGGGATCATCATGCCAGGAGACCAGGCTGACGAGCGGCGAAGAGACCTGCAAGTCTCTGTTTCGATTCACTTCCTCTCTCACAAAGTCACAGATGGCTTCAGCCATCTGCTTGTTGGTGAAGCAGTAGCGGAAGGAGCGCTGCGGGTAGATCTTCATCAGATCAACTTCGCCCAGTTCGGCGTTTTGGACTTTGTCGGCGGTGGCAGTGGTGATGAGGAAGGCAGGCAATTTCCTGGCAGGGTCTTTGATCTGCTGGCAATGGAGCTGAAGGGCGATGTCGCGGGCCCGTTCGCTGTTGCCTCCGCCGACGATAGCCAGGGGCGGCGGCTGACGTCGGCACAGTTCGTTTACCCACAGTTCGATGGAGCGTTGGCCGGTGAGTTTGTACCAGCGTACCCAAAGCGTGCCGGGGACGCCAGTTTTGCGAAGGCCGACGACGGGGAGCTTCATGCTGTCTTCGGGGAAGGCAGCGGAGTCATCGACAGTGATGTTGGGCAGTTCTCTGAGGCCGGCGACAAAACGTTCCCAGGTGGCGATGTTGGTGGCTGGGTGCAGCCAGGCTGCTTCCTGGTCTCCTATTGAAATATCAGCTACCTTGACTTGGGTGATCGCGCCTTTGGGGTCAAAAATGATGAGGTAAAGTCCCGCCCCCACCAGGATGATCACCAGAACGATCACGATGAGGGCGAGTAGACGTTGCATGAAAGCCCATTCAGAGGGACGGAGACAATGTAATGATGGAACGCAAGAGCCAGCGGAACTTGCGTAGACAAGTTGTCACATTATACAGCTTCATTTCTTTTTATTGCTCCCATATTGCTGTTCGATGATCTTGGCATAGTCGGCCAGGGTGGAGAGGCCCATTTCGGCTCGGCGTTTGTCGACATTCTCTTCGTCCTCCAGCGGGCGGGGTTGCGACTTACCGAGAATCCTGATGAACTGAGTGCCATAGAGTTGCTTTTTGCCTTCAGCTAGAAGCACTCGATCGGTCAGATAGGCCAGGTTGGAAAGGCTGACTTCGGTCTTGGGCTGTTTGATCATCAAATCCAGGCACTGGCGCTGGAACTTGGGATCAGCATCGGCATGTTGGACCAGCAGCCAGGCCGATTGTGCGCCATCTTTGCCGACCAGCGTGAAGGTGGGCCAGCCGTGCTTCTCGATGACTGCCTTGAGCCATTTGGTGTTCTCCTGGTCAGCCTTTCCAACAGCTTCAGACAGCTTCATGTATTCGACTTGCTTCTCCTGGCTTAGCTTAGTCATATCGAGGTTGTCGTTTGCTTTCATGAAGTTGATGAGAGCAAAGCGGGCTTCCTGATCGGTCTTGGTGCGTTTGAGTAGCTCCTCGCGCAGGGCAGGCTCTTTGACGACAGGGGCTTTGGGCGGGTCATCGCCAAAGGTAGACAAGTTTGCCAGACATAGCAGAACGAACGGGATGCACAGTTTCATGGTTAACTCCTACTGAGTTGGTTGTCGTTGGGCTTCCTTCCAGATCGGTCCATAGATTTCCTTATCAAACGGCGGGCAGCCGGTGGTGAACTGTCCTTCGGTGTTGTGCTTGGATCGCATCAAAGCGGTGCAGTAGCTGAACGTTCGGCAGACTCGTTTGCGGTCGAGCTTGCCATGTTCCATCAGTTGTTTGGCGAAGTCGGGTTGAGCAAGGGAACCACGACCAACACCGACGAGGCTGACCTTGCCCTTCTGCACCTGGCTAGCCCCAACTTGGAAGAGATGTTCCTGCAGCCAACTGTAACCGCTGCCGATGCAGGGGAGGTCGAGCTGGCTTTGCTGAATCTGTGCAGCGAGGCTGAGATGGCGATGCACCCCGATGAGCGGATGTTCGGGTGTCTGGTAGCCATCAGGTGGCGGGTATTCAAAGGGACGAAGATAATGAGGCGAGGCGTAGGGGTTGCCCATTGTCAGGTTGACCATGCACACGCCCAGCAATCTCATCTCCGCTACCCAGCGCAATGGTTCGGACAGGTCAGCTTGATCGGGTTGCTTGGGTTCGGTGCCCCAATAGTTTTGCAAAGGTAATGAACAGACATCGGGCCTACCCAAATCGTGGTCATGCTTATGAAATGGCAGGCCATCGAAGAGGTTAAGCCGGCTGGCGATGAGGAGTGAAGGAATCTCGTGCTTGATGCGTTGGATCATGTTCCGGGCCAGCCTGGTGCGGTTCTCGTAGCTGCCACCGTAGGGGCCGGGGCGGGTGCGTGCGGAGAGTAGTTCATTCAAAAGATAACGATGGCACTGCTTGATATCGACAAACTGGAAACCTGCCTGGTGAGCCACATGAGCAGCGGCGACGAAGGCATCTTCGAGACGTTTGAGGTCATCGTCACTAAGCAGTTGGAACGCTGCTCCCGGTTTCAGTCGAACATCGAGCAGTGGATCATGGCATCCCAGGAGTGGCTGCTGAAAGGAATAGCGGCCCGAGTGAGTCAGTTGCAGACCCAGCAGCAGGTCGTGATCGTTTCCGAATGTTTGACGATGAGCCTGACGAGTGATTTCGACCAACCGGGCCAGTTCGCTTTGATGAGCGGCGCTGGCGATGAGCTGGCGGGGGTTGGCTCTCGCTTCGTGGATCACCGCTGCCGCTTCGCCCCAGATGAGTTTCGCTCCACCTGCCCCGAAGCGCTGATAACGGCGATGTGTCAGTTCCCCCGGATATCCATCGTAAGTGCCATCGCAACCTTCCATGGGATGAATGCAGAGACGATTGCCGAGGGTAATGTTGCCGATGGTGATGGGATGGAAGAGTGGGGACAGGTCGTCCTGAGCAGATAAATCAAGTCTTAACCGAGTGAACTCGGATCGCAGGTCATCGAGCGTTTTGTATTTGAAGTAGAGGGCCATTGAATGGGAGCCAGAAAATTCTTCTACCCTCTCCCCTGGAGGGAGAGGGGTTGGGGGTGAGAGGGAGCATTGAACTTGGCCCCTACGGCTTCGCCTCAATGCAGTACAACTTCTCATCCGTCCGAATAAAGAGCCTGCCCCCGTAAGGGGCGGGAGTCGCCAGCGTTCGTCCGGGTAGCGTGTTCTTGCTTACTTCCTTGAATGTCGGGCCGGCTTCGATGACGTAGCAATCGCCTTTCTCGTTCATGGCATAGATCTTACCATCAGCATGAAGCAGCGAAGCCGAGAAGCCGCCCGCCAGCCGCCCTTGCCAACGACGTTCGCCAGTCTTGGCGTCGTGACAGCTCATGACGCTGAAATCGGAAACCATGTAAAGATTATCGCCGACAATGATCGGTGATGGCGTGGCGGGCACCCCCCGGCTCTCTTTCCAGGCGATGTGAGTTTCAGTGACGTCGCCTTTGCCATCTGGTTTAATGGCCAGCAACTTGGGCGACTCGTACCCGGTGCAGATGTAGACTAGCCCATTGTGAAAGATAGGGCGGGGGATTTGCGAGTAGCCCTTGAACCTGCAGCGCCACAGTTCGTTGCCGCTGTAAGGATCAAGTGACATTACCACGTCACTACCGACGCTGACAACCTGTTCCTTGCCATTGACCGTGATGATCAGCGGTGTGCCGAATGAGAAGTGCTTGGTCGTTTCAACTTTGCGATCGGTCTTCCACCGTTCCTTGCCGGTGTGGATATCGAGGCCGATGATCGACTGCATATCGGTGCCATCGATACTGAAGATCAGCGTTTCCTGGGTCATGCAGGGCGAGCCGCCGTTGCCATGCACGGGCTTGTAGGGGTACTCGGTGTTCTTCCACAGAACCTTCCCGCTGGTATTCAGGCAAGCCAAGCCAAGGTGGCCGAAGTGAACGTAGATGCGACCATCTCTGACGAACGGCGTGGGACTGGCGTGGCTGTTCTTGTTGTGGATCTTCGGCGCCTGGGGGTCTTGCTTGAAGACCTCTACATTCCATACCGTCTTGGCATTCTGAACATCCAGGCACAGACAGCGAAGCGAATAATTTTTGTCGTCGTCCTTGACGGCGGCAGTGAGGTAGATTCTATCAGCGACGATGACCGGCGACGACCAGCCCTCGCCGGGGACATCTACCGACCAGGCGATGTTCTTGGACTCGCTCCAGACGGTGGGCAACTTGCCGGCGTAATGTCCCTGAGCGCCGGGGCCCCGGAACTCGGGCCACTCCTCGGTTGCCAGGGGGGCGATCAGCAACAAATAGACAAGACAAGAGACGATTCGCATTGGCATGGTATGATACATGAAGGCGGGATCTTTCGTGAACTCGATGCTCTTACCATATCGATGGCAAGAAGTAGTTGCAGTGGTATGATGCAGGTTTGACTGTTCAACATAAGAAAGTCAGGTGAACGATGTCATCCGACGGGCAAGATAAAATGCCAACCAATATCCCCATCTCCAGTTGGTTGCGAGCCTTCACGCTGGAAACCAGCAGGCTTCAATGGCTGATCCTGTTGTTCTTGCTTGTCAGCATCGCCGACCTGGTGACGACCTACTGGCTGCTGAGTTACAGCCCTAACTTTTATGAATCGAACCCGGTGGCCAACTGGTTTTTCAAGAACTGGAACGTGGCCGGCATGACGTTCTTCAAGTTTGCCGTCGTCGCCTTCGTAGTGATCATCAGTGAATATGTGGAACGTCGCCGAGTGGGGGCGGGCAAGTTTGTCTTGATCGTCGGTATCCTGGCGACGGCGGCAGTAGTGACGTACAGTGTGAAGTTGTATATGGGGTATCAAGGCGAGCCGGGGTTGCGGTAGTTTGGTTGAAGACTGATGACATGCCGACAGTGTTAACACCATTACATCCTCAGTTCCTTCCCATCGCACTTGTCGTTAATTCAATGTGACTAATTCAGGCTCCCCATCGTCGGGCTTGGCCGCATCGATCCGATCAGTGAGACGGCGGAAGGGATCAAACCCGGCGATCAACACCGGGATGAGGGCCAGGTTGTAAGGGAACCAGATTCCCATCAGCAACCCGATCCCGATGTGGAAGGGAAACAGGACAGCTATCCATAGCCACCGGAACCGTGCCGAAAAGATGCAGAGCGGTGCCAGGAATTCAAGGAGCGTCACTATCGGGAAGCCTATTCTCAAGGCCCACCCAACGAAGACCGATTCACACGCCCATATTCCGAGTCCTCCGGCCGGCCCCAGCTCGGCGTCGCGCAAAGCTGTTGCTCGGAGAATCGAGTCGTCAAAATAGATTTCAATCCCGCTGGTAGACAGCCGTCTTGCTCCCGCAAACAGGTAGGTCACACAAAACACCATACTCAGGGTGAAGAGCGCCGCCCGATACTGGGCGAGTGGTCTGGTGGGCTGTCTGGTTATCGGGAAAAGCGTCAAGGCATCGGCTGCGGGGAAACAGGCCAAAGCACAAGTACACAGGATGAGGATGATGTTGGCATGCGACATGACTTCGCTGCCACGAATCAGTCCTTCCGAGATGATGAGCGTCAGGCAAGCTAATGGTGCCAGGATACGATAGGGACGAATGCCGGCAGCTGCCGCTATCAGCAACCCTATAGTGAAGGCCTGAATGCCATAAGCGATTTGAGGTGTGATCAGCGGCGCCCAGTAGTAAGCGCCGAGCAGTCGCATGACACCATTGGCCTGGTAGTTTGGCAGCATGCACACTTCCCAAACCGGAGTCAGCACTCGTGACAAGGCAGCCAGGCTGAAGACCCAGATTCGAACCATCCCCAAACTGTAAGCATTGGCTCTGTCGTGTAGCATCGTTCCATCACTACTACGAAAGGGGGTATTCTCCAATCAACCGGCGAGTCACTTCCAGTTTGACGCCGGGTGCAGGCCGCGACAAGGTACATTCAATAACCCGTACTCGACTCACCGCCTTTTCGGGATACAGCTCGTTGAACCGGGCCATGTAGACATCCAACAGCGCTTGGTGCTGGTCAGCGTACTTTTTGCGAATCAACTGATTGGGCTCAGCTTCCACCTTCTTCAACAAATGATTCAAATGCCAGAACATGGTTCGATGTTGGGCAGCAAACAGTTTGCCAATGGGTATCACCATTTCCTGGTTATCCGGGCCTACGCCGATGTATTCCAGATACTGAGTAGGCTCGGCAAATCGGCCGCTGTACATGTTCCAGGCAATGAAAGGGAAAGTCTGCTGAGGGCGGCTGAGCAGTTGGGTGACAAGGAGAATGCCACCCAGGCACAGTACCACTCGGTGTTGCGATTTTGGAATGGAGGCAAAGAGTTGCTGCACCGGTGGATAGTGGGCGAGCAGCAGGAAGCATTGGAGATACAGTGTGCCTTCAAGCACTTTAGGCCAGGGCTTTAGAAGTGGCGCGAAGAGCAGCATCGTGATGGTTGACATCAAACCCACCAGCGACAACACCACAATGATTCTTGATGTTCGAGGCACAATCCGTTGCATCTGGCCAAACCCTGTCGTCACACCTTCGTCGGGACAACAAATATGTTGTCGAACCTTAAGGTAGAACTGGCATTTAGGCAAGAGCAACTAAGTGAGATGATAGCCCGACGCGAGCGGGGGAGCGTGAGGTTGGTTCGTGGGGACGGGCTGATTTCCCTTTTCACGACTTACCATGCTAACTATCTTTGGTGCAACTTCTGGTGAATGTAGAAAGGTACTGAATTAAAGGTTGAATTCACACCATAATGCAATGCGATTGCTTTGAGGGACATCTTTGACAGTACTCAACAGCAGAGTATTAGAAAGCTTGTTTAGAACCTTTCATCACTTGCCGTCGATTTTCCCAAACCTTTTCTCAGCATTTATGTTTTACCTTGTTGATGCTATTAGCACATCTGCCTCCTTAGAGTTACGCTTGCATTCCAGAAGTGCTGCCATCATCAACGGGGCGACGATGGTGGCGTCGGATTCGATGACGAACATGGGGGTCGTGTCGGTCAGCTTGTCCCAGGTGATTTTCTCATTGGGAGTGGCACCGGAATAGGAGCCATACGAGGTGGTTGAATCGGAGATTTGACAGAAGTAAGCCCAGGGTTTGACGGGTTCCTGGAGATCGTATTTAATCGAAGGGACTACGCAGATGGGGAAGTCGCCGGCGATGCCGCCGCCGATCTGGAAGAAGCCTACACCGTGGCCTTGGGAGAGTTCACGGTACTCATCGTAAAACTGGGCCATGTATTCGATGCCTGATTTGGCGATAGCTGCTGAGCATTCTCGCAGTTTTACATGGGAAGCAAAGATATTGCCGAAAGTGGAGTCCTCGTAGCCGGGCACGACGATGGGTAGCTTGCACCTGGCTGCAGCCATCAACCAGCATTCATCTGCTTTGCCTTCGTGCAGGTTGGCGGGCAGGTTGGCGACCAACTCGTAGAAGTATTCGTGCCAGAACCGTCGCTGGTTCTTTTCGGTCGCCTTGGTCCACATCGGCACAATGTATTTTTCCACCGCCCGGAACGCTTCGTCTTCGGGGATGCTGGTATCGGTCACTCGCCGCATGCGGTCTTCCAGAATCCTGGTGTCGTCCTGCTTGGTGAAGTAGCGGTACTCGGGGAAGTCCTTGTAGCTATGGTGGGCCACCAGCCTGAAGAGTGATTCTTCGAGATTGGCCCCGGTGCAGGAGATGCCGTGAATGAGCCCTTCACGAATCGCTGGGGCGAGGGTGATGCCCAACTGTGCTGAAGACATGGCACCGGCGATGGTCCAGAACATTTTCCCGCCAGCCTTGATGTGGTTCCAGTAGGCGATAGTGGCATCACGGGTTACGCGGGCATTGAAGTTCTTGTAGTTGCCCAGGATGAAGTTCAGGATGGGGAGAGACGGCATATTCTTCTCGCTGTTAGTGCTGGTCTACTGCTGACTTGCTCTCATCTTACTGGTTTGGGTGGGGTGGACAGTAGTTGCCAGTCTGTGTTATTCTCCGGCCCCACATTCCAGGAAGGAAATGTCATGCGACGGATAGCTGTGATCAATCAAAAAGGTGGTGTCGGCAAGACGACGACGACTGTAAACTTGGCGGCGGCGTTGGCTCGTGCCGGGAATCGAGTCGGCGTGATTGATCTCGATCCGCAGGCACATGCGTCGGCACATCTGGGGATGGAGCCGGATGGATTGCGGCCTTCGATGTATAACGCGCTGGTGGACAATGTGCCGCTGGCCCAGGTTCGACAACAGATTGACGAGCGGCTGTGGCTGATGGGGGCAGATATCAACCTGGCGGCGGCGGAGATGGAGTTGTCGGGGGTGGTGGGGGGGGAGGTGATTTTACGGGATTTGTTGGAGCAGGATTTGGCTTCGCTTACGCCATTGGGAAGTGTTGGTGAGGGTGAGTTGTTGATGCGGTTAATGGAGTTGGATGGACGGGGGGTGGTGATGCCTCGGTCGTACATGATGGGCTCCGCCACGGATCAAGTACCCCCTCACCGCCAAC
>DAOMFV010000107.1:0-17860 GCA_035430005.1 Gemmatales bacterium | reverse complement strand
GTGATAAAACCTTCATCCACTCTTCAACCCACTTGGCCTTCCCTTTTTCCTGCCCGCCCTTATACTTATTTCATCTGGTGTATATCTGCCCCTCTTGTTACGGCGAGAGTTTAGGTCTCACCCAAGTTGCACCTCCAGTCGCCAGATCGCTTGCTTCGTCTATAAGACAGGCAAGCCGTTACCACACGAACGAAGCCTCCAGGTGACTGTCCCGACATGGGGAAGACAGCCATCCAGGGGCGGTTCACTATTTGTCTGAGGACATCGTCAGGGCACTCGTCCGACGTTAAACCGACAAGGGATTTGAAGCACATGGCTATCGACAAACTTCGTAACATCGGCATCATCGCTCACGTGGATGCGGGAAAGACCACCACTTCTGAGCGTATTCTCTACTACGCCGGCGCCAAGCACAAGATGGGCGACGTCGATTCCGGTGACACTACAACCGACTTCGATCCCGAAGAAGCGGCTCGCGGCATTACCATTTACTCCGCTGCTGTTACAGTGAGTTGGAAAGACCATCAGATCAATATCATTGATACTCCCGGCCACGTCGATTTCACCGCTGAAGTTGAACGATCACTCCGCGTCCTTGATGGCGGCGTCGTTGTCTTCTGTGCCGTCGGCGGCGTGGAAGTCCAGTCCGAAACCGTCTGGTTCCAGGCCAATAAGTACAACGTGCCCCGTATTGCTTACGTCAACAAGCTCGATCGCATCGGTGCCGACTTCTACAACGCGGTTAAGGAAATGGAAGAGAAGCTCCAAGCCAGCGTAGCGCTGTGCGCGATTCCAGCCGGTCAGGGGCCTGCTAACTTCGAAGGCATCATCGACGTCATCCGTATGAAGATGATTCAGAAGGATCCTGCCGACGCCAAGCACTGGAAGTTGCTCATCACCGACATTCCTGAACAGTACCAGGAAGAAGCACAGAGTGCGCGCACTAAGCTTCTCGACGCAGTTTCCATGCACGACGATCACATCGCAGAGTTGCTTCTCGAAGGCAAACCCGTCCCCGAAGCTGATCTTCGCAAAGCCATCCGCAAGGCTACGCTGGAAATGAAGATCAACCCCGTCCTTTGCGGTTCTTCGTTCAAGTATCAAGGCGTGCAGAACCTGCTCGACTGCGTCATTGACTTCATGCCTAACCCCGGCGAACGTGGCATCATCAAGTGCCAGGTTCCCGGGAAGAAGGAACAGGTCGAACGCAAGGCAGAAGAGTCCGAACCGCTGGCTGCTCTGGCCTTCAAGACCGTCGCTGAACCTACCGGCGACGTTGTGTACACTCGTGTTTACAGTGGCAAGCTGATTCCCGGCACCACGTATATGAACACGACCAAGAACCGCACCGAACGTATCAGCCACGTTTACCGCATGTTCGGCAAGGAACGTGAACGACTCGAATACGCCGGCCCTGGTGAAATTGTCGGGCTCGTCGGGCTCAAGGAAACTCAGACAGGCAACACGCTGGCTGATGAAAAAAACCAGGTCATCCTCGAAGAAATCCGTTTCCCCGAACCGGTGATCAGCCAGGCTCTCGAACCCGGCAAGAACACCGATGAAGGCAAGCTGAGCGAAGCTATCGCCAAGATGGTGCGTGACGACCCGACGCTCCGCTGCGTGACCGACCACGAAACCAACCAGATTATCATGTCTGGCATGGGTGAACTGCACCTCGAAATCGCTGTTCACAAGCTCAAGCGTGATTTCAAGGTCGATGTCAACATGGGCAAGCCGATGGTGAGCTATCGCCAGACGCTCTCCAAGGCCATCGAACAGGAATACAAGCACGTCAAGCAGACGGGTGGTCGCGGCCAGTTCGCCCGTATCGCCTGCCGCTTTGAGCCGCTCAGCAAGGAAGAGCGTGAACAGATCGAAGCCGAGCTCATCGAGAACGGCGAGAAGCCCGATCCTAACGGACTCTACTTCGTCGATGAGATCGTCGGTGGCGTGGTCCCCAACACGTATATTCCCTCGGTCGAGAAGGGATTCCGTGAAGCGGCCCGCCGTGGCACCAAGTTCAAGTTCCAGTTTGTCAACATCCGTTGTACGCTCTACGATGGCAAGCACCACGATGTTGACTCGTCGCAGATTGCCTTCCAGGTAGCTGCCGAGCAGTGCCTGAAGGAAGCGGCCCAGAACGCCGGCATCGTGCTGCTGGAACCGATCATGGAAGTGAATGTCCAGTCGCCCGGCCAGTACATCGGCGATCTCACCGGCGATACGAGCCGTCGTCGTGGCGAAATCCTCAACTCCGGTCTGGATAAGGGCCGTGCTCACCTGCACGCCTACATCCCGCTCGCTTCGCTGTTCGGCTATTCCTCCGATCTGCGTAACTTCACCTCCGGCACCGCCAGCTTCATCATGGAGCCCAGCCACTACGCCCCGGTGAAGGAAGAACTGGCAGACATCCGGCCCGACATGAAGAAAGCGGGTTAGCACTTCGGCCCCTCTCTTTCCTTGGGAGAGGGGCCGAAGTGAGGGGCGGTTTTTTACTAAAAGCCGAAAATGGCATTATGGATTCGTCTTGGGTATCTGCAAGATAAACCGCTTTATCTCCTTGAATTCTACTTCGATGTTTTCACTGCCCCCATTCACAGACTGAATCGCTTCAGGCAATTCCTTTATGAATGTAAATTTCCAATTCCTGGCATTGTCGCCAGGAGTATATATTACAATATCTTGTATTATCTGAGTTGCGTATGCCCATCTCTTATTTGTTGTCCCATACAGTTCTCTTTCGAATGGGTCGCCATACTGTCGCACATTGCCTTTTCGCTCAATTACGCAGATTATTGTACTAGCATCCTTGATGTTGCTAGTTATAAAGTCTTTTTCAAATATTGATTCAAAATATTCGTATTTCTCGAATAGATTTTCTTTGTCGTGGTTGATAATATTAATGCGAACTACCATGACTTTTCCAATAATAACCAGATTCTTTGGGACACTTTTCGGATTCTCTATGCCACTATGAATAAACCTAGTGACATCGTCGTGAAGCAAACGAGCAATCTGATCGGAGAATTCTTGCTTGTTTTTCCTTTTCTTCTCATCTTCCTTTCTCCACTTTTCTTTTATATCTTCATCAAGTCTTTTTTGCTTCTCTATAGCATCTTCCCTTTCTCTTTTTTCTTGTTCTTGCACCCTCAATTGCCTATCAATATAATTATGAGTGTACTGTTTCAACTCTACTTGACGTTGATCGGATGAAAGCTTAAGCGAATAAGCAACAGTAACGAGAACAAACAGGAACAGTATTGGCGCCGAAGCAATGGCGACATTCTTAATTGTAAATAAGCGTCGGATGTAATTAGTTATTGTCAGTTTCATCAAATCTTTTCTCAACACCTTGTTCTTTGCTAACTTATCGCTTTCATTTGAAAACAGATTCTTGACTGAAGAGGCTAATACCCATCTGCCAGTATCTTTCCTTACTGAGTCTGTGGGTGCGAGTTTGCCAGCCACTGTCATCTGTCTTAGGCTTTGGGCAGAAAACGGACCATGCTGTTCTCCGCTTATTAAGCAATAGTATTCAGCAGGCATTTGAGACATGGCCTTTCGTGGGATTCTAGATGAGATGCATTTTCTCACATTTCTGTGTTGTTGTCCAGAGTTTTATTAGACTACGGGTTTGCTCATCTTGCGCTACACCGAAACGTACTCAGTCCCTCCGATTGAGTACTCACTAACGGGGTCAATTCCCCTTCTTTTCCGGCGCTGTAGTTGTCTACCGAATCAGTGGTGCCCAATACTCAGATCAAACTCCCAAGTTGCTTATCCCATATGACGATAAGTCTCTTTCCTGGCCTACTTATTTAACACCTCATCCAAATTCATCAACTCATTACACACCATCGTCCACGCCGCCAGCGTCGTCGCTGACAACTTCTCGTCTGGCTTCGATTCACCGACGGTGATCAGCTTCTTGGCGTCGGTTTCGTTCTTGTTGTAGAACGCTTCCAACTCCGCCAGCGAACCGATGATGATGTTCTTCTCTTCATGTCGGAAGCTGCGCGAGAGCAGTTTCTGGGCAAGGAACTCCAGCCGTTCATCGGTGGTGTTCTTGCTCTTGAGAGTCAGCGTGGCCAGGTGCCGAGCGGCTTCGACAAACTGTACATCGTTGAGCGTCACCAGTGCCTGGAGAGGCGTATTGGTGCGCTCCCGCTTGACGGTGCAGGTCTCACGGTTGGGGGCGTTGAAGATATCGAGCGAAGCCGGCGGGGCTGCCCGCTTCCAGAACGTGTAGATACCACGGCGGTAAAGCTTCTCCCCTTTATCCGCCACATATATGCTGGTATTGCTGACATCCATCGCTACCGCTTCCCACACACCTACGGGTTGGTAAGGCTTCACGCTTGGCCCGCCGATCTTATCGACGAGCAGCCCGCTGACAGCCAGGGCGTTGTCCCGCACCATCTCAGCATCCATGCGGAAGCGTGGCCCCCGGCTCAGCCATTTGTTACTCGGGTCTTTCTCCGCCTTCTCCGGGGTCGTCGTCGCAGCCTGTCGGTAGGTGTTCGACATGACGATCATCTTGAAGAACTTCTTCACATCCCAGCCCGAATCACGGAACTCCAGAGCCATCCAGTCGAGCAGTTCCGGATGGCTCGGCTGTTCGCCACTGATGCCAAAGTCACCGGAGGTGCGGACGAGGCCATTGCCGAAGACCTCCTGCCAGAAACGGTTGACCGTCACACGAGCCGTCAACGGTTGATCAGCCTGCATGATCCACTCTGCCAGGCCAACTCTGGTACGTGGCAGCGTGCTGGCCATCGCCGGCAGCATCTTGGGCGTGTCAGGTTTGACCGCATCGAGCCGTTTGTCGTAATCTCCCCGTTTGAGGATGTGGGCCATCGCCTCGCCGGGCTTCTCCTGCATCACATGGGCCACAGTGCCCCGCCCTTTGATGGCTGACTCTTCCTGCCTGAGGCTATTCTGCTGACTCAACAAAGTTTTGAATGTTTGATCTCTGGTAGGCAGCCACCAGGTGAAGATTTCGTTCTTTTCGGCGTCGCTGCGTTTGTCAGCAGGCTTGGTCAAGATCCAAGCAGTGCGGGCAGCGTCTTTGATGACTTCGATTTCGGTGGGGGCCAGCACACGGTCGTAGATGCGCAGGTCTTGCAGGCCTACGTTGGCCAGCGCTTGACCTGGGGTGCGTTTGCCAATGCGCAGCGGAACCTTAGTCTTGATGCTTCCCTTGAGGCTATTCGCCTGCACCTGCCGTGCTTCTTGCAGCACGCCGTTGAGATAGATTTTCACACCCTGTTCTTTGGCAGAGCCATCGTAGGTGACGAACACGTGCGTCCAAACCTTGGGTGCAACAGCATTGGCAGAGACCACTTTCAACGCGTCGTCCATCCACTTGCTGACGATGTGTGTGCCGATCTTGCCATCCTCAATCCAGAGATCCCAGCCACGGTAGCTATTCGCCTCATCCATACGGGACATGATGGCCGCTAATCCACCGATACGCTGGGGATTGATCCAGCCGCCCATCGAAAAGGCCTGTTTCGTATCAAAGTCGCCTGCATCCTCGAACGAAAGATCCATATCAGCCTTGGCCTTAAGAGCCTTCTCCGCCAAGTGGCCAGCTTCCCAGGCAAGCGCTTTCTCGGAGGAGGCATGCCGTAGCTGGCCATTGATCAGAGCAGTGACGCCGTTGCCGGACCCTTCCGCCAGCAGGGCCTGGAAATGGAGGCCGCTCGTGGGCATGGCCTTGTAGAAATCAGTGGAGACGGACTTCGCCAGCCATTGATCAAACTCTGGCTTGACTGCCTTCTTGCGTTCTTCGACCTGAGCCTTCACCGAGGTCATCTCTTTGACCAGTGTCTCCCAGCGGGGGCGGTCAGCTTCCACGGGCACGGTCAGAATCGGCGGCGTATCCTTGATGTTGCCATCCATCGCCCGCTGCGTGGTGTTGTTGAAGAAGGCTGACAGCGAATAGAAATCTCGTTGTGTGACAGGATCGAACTTGTGATCATGACAGACAGCACATCCGACAGTCATGCCGAAGAAGACCTGGCCGAACGTCTCAGTGCGATCCCGGGCGTAAAGGACGAGGTACTCCTCATCAATCGCTCCGCCTTCGTTGGAAGTGATATTGTTGCGGCAGAAACCGGTAGCAATGCGCTGATCGAGCGTGGCATTGGGCAGGAGGTCGCCGGCGATCTGTTCCTTGGCGAACTGGTCAAAGGGCATGTTCTTGTTGAACGCCTTGATCACCCAATCCCGGTACGACCACATCTCCCGGTAATTATCAAAATGAATACCGTGCGTATCAGCATAACGGCTGTAATCGAGCCAATAGCGGCCACGATGTTCGCCCCAGTGAACGGAAGCCAGCAGTTTGTCGACATATTTCTCGTAAGCATTAGGGGCTGTGTCGTTGACGAATGCCGCAACGTCTTCCGGAGTCGGCGGCAAGCCGGTCAGATCAAAACTCACCCGCCGGGCCAGGGTTCGACGGTCGGCTTCCGGAGCCGCGGTGAGTTTCTGCTTCTCCAGTGCAGCCACAACAAAAGCATCAATAGGGTTCTTCACCCATGCTGCATTCTTGACAGTTGGTATGGCTGGTCGCTTGGGGGCAATCAGTGACCAATGCTCCTGATACTCCGCCCCCTGCTCTATCCATTTCTGCACCATCTTCTTCTGAATATCCGTCAGCTTCTTGTGTGAATCAGCCGGGGGCATCAATTCGGTAGTATCTTGAGTAAAAATGCGCGACACTAGTTCACTCTCGCCTGGCTTCCCTGGAACGAAAGCTATCTTCTTGATCGCTGCGTCACGCTGATCGAGCCTGAGACTTGCCTTGCGGGCGGCGCTATCGGGGCCATGGCAGGCGAAACAGTTCTCCGCCAGGATGGGTCGAATATCCCGGTTGTATTCGAGTTTGTCTTGAGCCTGCAACGTGAACGGAATCAAGACGCTCAACAAGAGAACGTATCGCATCAGAACATCTCACAACGGTAATTGCAGGAGCCACCATAGGTGGCTGGTATCAGGCAGGATCTTATCCGGGCTATTCAAAGTATAGCAGGATACAGGCTGCATGTGGATGCTCTTTCAGACTGAATCACACCAATAACTAAACAGCGCTCGTACAAGCACTGTTTAGTATTTCTGAGATGACCAAAGAGCCTTCACGCCTTGGCCGCTGATGGCTTGCTCAAAGTCCGCTGCTTACGGCGTCTTCGCTTCTTCCATTGTGTGACACAGGCAAACACTAAGGCCGCTCCGCCCAGGCTAGTCATGGCCACCGTCGCCGGCTCCGGCACAGCCACCACGACAAAGGCACTGCCGTTAAAAGTGCCTAGATCATCGACCCCCAGGGAATACTGACCGTTGAAAATAAAGTCACTGGGGATGAGCAGTCGGGCATTGTCAATCTTATCCTGGTCGGTGGCTCCCGGATCGGTGCTCAAAACAGCAGGTGCGTTGCCAGTCCCGCGGGCAAAGAGCTCATTGACAAATTGGGTATTCGGTCCGCCCGTGATGAGAACATCGTCGCCACCACCTTTCATGCCATCCGGACCATATTGCAACCCGACGTAGGACGTACTGTAATTAAAGGAACCAGCCGGAATGCTATAGCCGAGGAAATTGCCGGCATCGGTGCTGGTAGCCTGGAAGCTCAACTGAGTAAGATTGAAAGAGAATCCATTACCGTTAATATGCAGATTGAAATAGAGACGATTGCCGAATTCGGCTGCATAAGCAGGTCCAAAAACCGTGCCTGGATTGGCCATAGCATTCCAGCTTGGAAAATCGGTAACGATCCAAAGAGGAACATTCGCCCCATTGGGAATCTGATTGTAATAGCTAGGAAGCGATGCAGAGCCTGCAGAACTGGAACCGCTCATCAACGCGCTGATAGCGTTGTTTTCCCACGGTGTAAAAGAGGGAGAGCCGAAGACATTGGGTGCAAAAGAAGGGAATACAGATACACTAATGCCACCCTCTTGGGCTATGATAGTCTTTTCCAAAGAGATGAAAACAACGATCCCAAGGGATATTTTGAGCACTGTTCGTGAAACTCTCAACATTGACTGATCTCCCTTTCGAGTCCGGAAGCGCCACCTATCGATATAGGATGCAGATAAGATTCATGTATCCTAATCGATGCTCTTGGCCAAGCCAAGCATTAACTGCTCGCACTTCGATACCGGCTAAGAGCCAGATGCAGGTACCATCGGCTCAGCCAGAGCATGGCTGCGGCGGCTGCGACGAGATAGAGGCTCATCCACGGATCGAACGCTTTCACCATAGTGCTGGCCGGGACATGGATCACCAGCATCACCGGCAGGAAGAAGCTGAAGAAGAAGCCGATAGGTACTGCCCACGATTCGGTATAGAAAATACTGCGCGGATATCGCATTAGCGAGGTGAATAGCCACCACATCTCCATCAGGCTCGAATTGCGCGTCAGCCAGAACGAGGTGGAAGCAAGCATCAAGAGGCAACTGTAGGCCACCGCCAGGCCAGCGATGAAGTTCACCCCGAACAACAGAATGCGAACGAGTTCCAGAGGCCAGCCCAGATCTGCCAGAGACATCAGCATCAGAATGATACCCATGATGATGTTGGGCATCGTCGAGAGATCAATGCTCTTACAGGTGATCAGGAACTGTTCATCAATGGGTTTCAGTAAATAGAAGTCGAGTTCGCCGGTGCGGACCAGTTCAGCCAGACCGAGACAGTTTTCGAGGAAGAGCGTTTCGATGAATCCTTCCATGGCGACATAGCAGCCCACAAAGAAGAGATACTCGGCTTCATTCCAGCCTGCCACCATCGACGATTGGCGAAAGATAGTTTTGTAGAACACGAGCATCAGGCCCAGCCAGATCAACTCCACCGACATCTTGGCCAGAAAGTTGCCACGGAAGATCAGCTCACGAGTGAAACTGAACCGAGCGAAGGCTGAGTAGAGGCGAAGGTATCTCGACATGACCATAGTCTAGGGAGTTGACCGCCGAGAGAAACCATACTATGAACAAAGAGCCCTGCCTCCATCGATTACTCTCAACCCTCTACTCTTAACTCCCCACCCCAGCATGAACAATTCCCTGTTCGTTGACCTTGATCAAACGCTTGAGCGCAGCAATCCCAAAGAAGCCGTCGATCGGCTCTGCATGATGCTTAAGAACAAAGGCGACTATCACTCGTTATTCGAGGCTTTGCTTCTGCAATCGCGGCAACGCCTGGGGTTGCCAGTGCTACTCAGCAACAATGGCGAAGAGTTAACGCCCGAACAAAAGACGACCTACGAGACAGAGGTTCGCAACAACGCCCGCACTGTCGGCAGCTACTTCCTCGAAGATAAGAACATCCTCGGCGCCTGGCCCTACTTCCGGATGATCAACGAACCGGCACCGGTCGCCAGGGTACTGGAACAATACGAACCGACCGGCGACGATGATGAGACCTTCCCCGCCATCATCGATCTGGCCATTCAACAGGGTGCCCACCCCGAAAGGGGCTTTGCCCTGCTGCTCAAAAAATATGGCATCTGTAATGCTATCACCACCCTGGGCCAAAGTTTCCCCTACGCCGGGGAAGTTCGCCAGAAGGCTGTCACGCTACTGGTCAACTCTCTCTACAACGATCTGCGCAACAGCCTGGCTGCCCATGTGAAGGAACTGGAAGGAGATGTGCCCCCCGATAACGCGACTATCGCTCAGTTACTGGAAGGGCGAGAACAACTGACTGCCGACGAGGCGTACCATATCGATGTGTCGCACCTCTCGTCGATCATCCAGTATTCGCTCGAAATGCCCCCCGGGGAGACGTCCCGCAAGGTCATCGACCTCTGTATCTATGGCAGCCGTCTCTCGACTAGACTACAGCCCAACAACGATCCACCGTTTGAAGAAGGCTACAGGGATTACCTCGGCTTTTTCCGTACGCTTAATGGTATCAATGTCGAAGAAGGATTAGCTCACTTCCGTATGAAAGCAGAGAGTGTGGAAAACGCAGCCGAGATGACCGCACCCGCTGAGGTCTACATCCATCTACTCGCCCAACTGGGCCGACACAAAGAAGCGCTCGCCGCCTTTGCCCGCTACCTGGCCCAAGCGAACCCCCGACAACTGGCCTGTCCCGCAGCCACCGAACTGGCTCGCAAGAGTGGCGACTACGCAGCCCTTGCGGAACTGGCCCTGCGCCGCGGCGACGCGGTGGGGTATGCGATGGCCAAAGCTGCAGAACAGGGTGAAACAAGGCACTGATAACTGGTAACGAACTCGAGTCATAGTTCGCATTCAGATGCGATCATGGGAGATTGTCGTAAAGTTAGTCAGCAGTATCCTCGTGTCTGCGACTGGTCGAGCCAATCATCGTTAAAGCTATCTCGGCACTGGTATGTGCAGCAGATTCTACAACCAGCGGTAGCGCCTATGAACACTGCATCTGATTTGATTGGCATCAAGGCAATAGTTTATGTAAGTTCGACTTGATCAAGTCTTGAAGCCCCTTCGAGGTATTGATCAGACTCGGATTTTGCAAATTGAATGAGTTCTCAGAAGCACTCTTTGTCCCGGGATAGAGTTCAGGCGTCCCGCTGGGGGGTGTTGCAGACGGATATTCCCGATCCCGACATAGGAGTGGCCCAGCAGCACGGAAACGTTCTTCATAAAAGACTAAGCCATGGGTTTCGAGGATGGTACCGGTCTGTTGCTCCAATGCTGCAAGCGAAGTGTTGTAGTTGAGGAGCTGTTGTGCCTCGGAAGAAATAGCGTTGCCCCAATCGTTGAGCGCTAACAGCACATTCAGATAAATAGTCTGCCCATTTTTGAACTTCTCATTCTGAACCTTCAAATTACTATCCGCCGCTTCGCGGGTTTCCTTGTACGCCAGGTACTGTTCATAGGCGCTGTCAAGTTCGCGCACCGTACTGGCCAGTTGATGGATAGCAAGGTGCAACTGCTGCTCGACGTTGGCTTGATCACGTAGAATCAAGAGTTTTTGCTGGCGTACCTGGGCACGTCCCTGACGCAGTCCCAGCGGAACAGAGAAATTGATGCCGACCGACCAATCGCCGTATTTCCCAGAAGCAGAATTGATGTCTTCACCATTAGGCATTTCGCCCTGAAGGCCATTCCAGCGGTAAAGCGAGACAGCATTCAATTGAGGCAACGCCAGGTTCTCGGCCTGCGTCAGTCGCACCTGGTCAGCTTCGACGATGATTTTCAATTCGACCAGATCCGGTCGACGCTGTTCGGCAACACGCACCAGTTCATCCCAATTATGCGGCAACCGCTGGGAAGATGGTGCAGAAGTTGGAACGATTTGACGATCATCATTGGGTTCCAGGCCAAGCAAATTGCGCAATGCTCCTTCACGAGCAAGTACGTCTGCTTCAGCGGCGATGCGGTTTGAACGGAACTGATTGTAGGTCACTCGAGTCTGAGACAATGTACCCAAGTCGGTGAAGCCCGTCTTGAGTCGCGCGGCTTCCCGATCAAAGGCTTCCTTGGATTGCTGCTCCTGAATCTTGCGTGCCCATACATTCACACGAGCCTGTACCAGGTTCCAGTAGGCCTCAATGGTACCACGCACCAGTTGCTGAACGTTGTTCTTATACTGGAAGAATGATTGCTCCGTGTTCAGACGTGCAATTACAATTGGCGCTGTGTTAACACTGAAACCGCCTCCCAGTAACAATGGCTGAGTATAGCTAAGCGTTACTGAGCTGGGCCGCTCCGGGTTGAGTGGAAATGGACCAGTAGTGTTGAATCTGGATGGGGTTTCTGACCAGTCTACCGACCATTTCCCGCCAATTTCATTAGTCTTGCTAAGTCCAAAGAGACTAGAGTATCTGTCTGTTGACGTACCGGTAATCAAAGACCTCTGAGGGTCAAATGGATCGAATACAGCAATGGGCGAGTTGGTGTGATTCAGAATACTATCCCACTTGAGTGTAGGGTCGAATACTGCTTGAGCTTGATCGATGGTGGTATTGGTTATCGCCGCATCGTAGATGGTCGTGCCTGTGGAAACAGCAGCCGTGCCTGCCAGCACACGGATGACGCGAGCATTTTCCAGTGCGATGCGTATCGCATCATCCAAAGAAAGCTGCCATTCTTTTGTTTCAGGTCGTGGATTGGATACCGTTCGCGGCGCCACATTCGACGGTATTGCTACAGGAAGATATTGATCTGGCTCCCGATAGGTGATCGTCCTCTGCTCTGGAAGAATGATGTTACGGCTGATTTCATCTACGGAGTATCCGCAGCCACTGATGCCAGCGAGTGCCATTCCTAGGAGAATCTTCCTTGACATCGTCGTAACTCCGTTACTCACTGGATGCCTGCTCACCGGTTGCGGAGTCGTCATCATCAGTCAAGGCTCGACGGTGTAACGCTTCGGCGGCACGATTAAAGTCAGTGGTGTCAACCAAGACTTTACCATCAATCAATACCAGTGCACGGTTGGCCCGGCGTGCAACATCCAGGTCATGTGTCACCAAGATGACCGTGAGTCCTTCGATTCCATTGAGTTTGGCAAACAACTCCATAATCTCACGACTGGTGCGTGAATCGAGATTCCCCGTCGGCTCATCACAAAGCAGAATAGGCGGTCGGTTAACCAAGGCACGGGCAATAGCTACACGCTGCTGCTGACCGCCGGATAGCTGGTTTGGTTTGTGATCCATGCGCTCGCCAAGGCCTACACGCTTGAGAAACTCTGCTGCTCGAGACTTCCGTTCCCGCCGAGGGCAAGCCGGGTTGTAAAGCAATGGCACTTCCACGTTTTCGAGCGCCGTCGTCCGGGCCAACAGATTGAAGTTCTGGAAGACAAAACCAATCCTCTGATTGCGTACCTGAGCCAGTTTGTCCGCATTCAGATCGGCAACCTCTTCATCAGCCAGACAGTAACTTCCTGTCGTGGGCCGGTCCAGGCAGCCCAAGGTATTCATAAGTGTCGATTTGCCGGAACCAGAAGGGCCAATCAAAGCGACAAACTCGCCTTCCTTGATGTCGATCGAAACTTCTTTAAGCGCATGAACTTTCACCTCGCCTAAATCGTATGTCTTGCTTAGATTACGCAGCTTAATGAGTGCCATAGTGAAATGCCGAAAGAGTTAACGAATGTATCGACTAGAACGGCAGTCAATACATATTAATTGTGAACATCATTGCCTGAATCAGTCAGCTCGCAGAGCTTCAATGGGGTCAAGTCGGCTGGCTCGTCGTGCAGGGTAATAGCCGAAGAATATCCCCACGGCAGCTGAAAAGAGTAATGCAATGATTGCAGCGGGAATGGAAACTTGGAACGACCATTTCGTAGTGGGCAAAATGGCATTTAATAATGCGATGATACCGGCATAGATGCCAACCCCCAAGGCAATGCCAATAGCCCCACCGATACTGGACAAGACAACCGATTCCACCAGGAACTGTCGCAAGATGTCACGTGGCCTTGCTCCTAAAGCCATTCGGACACCGATCTCGCGCGTTCGCTCAGTAACTGAAACCAGCATAATGTTCATTATGCCGACACCACCGACGACGAGGGAGATAGCAGCAATACCAGTAAGCATGGCAGCCAGTCCACCCATGATGGCTGTCATCACACCCGCCACCTCGGCAGTGTTGCGGACTTCAAAATCCGGCTTCTCGCCTGGAGGAGTACGATGGCGTTCATTCAACAGCGCCTTAATCTCCTCTTCAGCTCGTGTCGATACGGCTTCACTACGTGCCGACACAAAGATCAAATCGATGTTGGAAAACGCTGAGTTCTGCAATCGCTTACGGACCGTCGTGTAGGGCATGAGCAGAATGTTATCTTGATCCTGACCGACCATATTCGCCCCTTTGCGTTCCAGCACTCCGATAACGGTAAAAGGCAAATTCTTAACTCGCACCTGCTGCCCCACCGGATCGACGTCAGGGAAGAGTTGTCGAGCCACAGTGTAACCGATGACGCATACTTTGGAAGCTGCCGTGATTTCACGCTGAGTGAAGAACGCTCCCGCCGATAGAGAGGCTTTGCGCACAATGGGATAGTCTGGACCAACGCCAAGCATTTGGTCGGGCTTCCAATTCACATTCCCGCCAATAACCTGACCTGCCGTGCCGATAAAAGGCGAGACCGCCAGGACAGAAGGACACTCATCAACGATGGCGAAAGCGTCGGCTTCGGTAAGGGTCATCACGGTGCCAGAACGCACGCCACCTGACTGGCTGGCTGAAGGCAGCACGATGATAACGTTAGAGCCGAGATTCTGAAACTGATCCTGAATGAGTTGGCTTGCGCTTTGCCCCAACGACACCATGGTCGTGACCGACGCAATACCAATGACTACACCCAGGACGGTCAGCCCAGAACGCAATTTGTTCTTGCCAAGCGTCCGTAAGGAAATCACTAATAGATCAAGCAAGTCCATAGTGTTACCTGGCTGGAGAACCGGTATCGAGTGCGATCACAAGTTCCTGGCCTTCAGAAACGCCACCCTCAATAAGTTCAGCATACTGGTTATCGATTAGTCCGAGTGTAACTGGTATTGCACGAAGCACTTCTCCATTTTTCACCCAAACGATCCTGTTCTGTCGCTTACGTGACTGATCAGCCTTCTCGTCGGCCGTTTTCTTACGACTGCCTGTGTTCACATTGGCTGAGGGTACTTCGACATAATGCCTGTCATCCGGTGTGACATGAGCGGGCAGAGGTACGAACCGTAATGCCGCCGCTGGTATCCGAAGTACATTTTCTTTCTCTTCAATCTGGAAGGTAATGTTGGCGGTCATCCCCGGCAACAGTTTCATGTCCTTGTTCGGCACTTCAATGACAACAGGATAGGTCACGACGTTCTGAGTCGTAGTAGAGTTTTTGCGAATCTGGTGAATCTTACCTTCGAAGAGGTCTCCAGGATAAGCATCCACAGTAAATTTCACTAATTGGCCGCGTTGCTGTGCCGCGCTGATTTGACCAATGTCTGCTTCATCAACTGAAGCATACACAAACATGTGCTTATCCATATCGGGAGCGATTATGAACAACTCCGGTGTCTGGAACGAGGCAGCCACCGTCTGGCCAGGGTCTATCTTGCGTTCAATGATGATTCCGTCCACAGGTGAAACGATTTTCGTATAGCCCAAATTCGCTTCAGAGTTCTTCAGATTTGCTTCAAACTGCTTGATGGAGGCTTTTGCCAGCTTAATTTGGGCTTCGTAGCTCAGTCGAGTGAAATGGAACTGATCCAGGTCGGTTTCCGCAAGGTAATCCTTGTTGATTGCCAAGAGGCTGCGGGCTCGTTTCTCATTATTAATGGCTTGTTGAAGAAGGGCTTCAACCCGATTGAGATCCGCTTTCTGGCTGTCCACAGCAGCCCGGTCGCGTTCCACAGCAGCCTCAAGCAAGCGGGGGTCGATCAGCGCGAGTACCTGCCCCTTCGTGACAACGCTGTTGAAGTCCACATTAACTTTGGCGATTGGTCCTGAGGTAAAGGCGCCAACGGAAACCGATTGAACCGGCTTGATAGTACCTGTTGACGTGACCGCAGTAGCCAGCTTGCCACGAGTTACTGTAGCTGTAACGAATTTCGGCACCGACCTCTGCGTCATCCACGCCTTGGCCCAGTTACCGGCAAAGTACAACCCACCAACCAAAACACCGAGAATCACCATCCATTTCACGAATCTTCGCACAACTACACCTTGCTTTCTGGTATGGAGTGACGACGGAAGACACCCACTACATTGTTGTACTTGTTTCACATATTGAGAGCTACGGCCTGTAGATTCCAAAAGGTCTTGTACAAATGAACATGTGACGGTTCGTCGTTCGCCTCCATCCATCTGCATGACAAAGATCCATCGCATCTCTTTGAAAGACTTTATCCTAGCCGTTTATTGTTTGATAGATGACTTTTATCGGAAGTTAGAGTCATATTCCTTGCGTCGATTGAGAACTACTCCGATCTTCACCGATAGCAAGGGAATCACCATGGTGGTGGGTAAAATACGCTGGCACATCAAGCTGCCCACTTGTGGAAGATAAAAACCCATGAAGAAGACCGCGAATAGCAGAACAGCAAAGTTTGGTCGGGTTAGACAATCTTGGTTTCTAGAAGTGCCAGGATTGGGCAACTGGCGTTTCCTTTGAAAGTGCCCCACCCCAACAGCGATGATATTCTGAATCTCTCGTAAACCATATTAGAGTGATGGTATTCAACATGTGGAATCACTGTGTATGTAAAGAAGTAATAATTGACCTACTTCTTCTTTTTGAACTCTGCGATGTACTTCTCCGGGTCATCCTTGAACGCTTCCAGACAGCCAGAACAGCAGACGTAATAGGTCTCGCCTTTGTGCATGACTTTCATGGTACCCAGACCGCCGCTCACCACACATTCCGGGGCATTCGACTTGGCTGCCCCGGCCAGCGATTCGCCCTCGCGGGTAGCCCCGACCTGAAAGACCTTGGTGAATAACTTACGTTCCTTGGGCCGGGTCTCCAGCGAGTACTGGAAGCGAATATCTCCGACCAGCGAGATCGTCAGCCGGGCATCTTCCTCACGGTTGGTATCCGTCCGCTCAGCCACCAACTTGCGGCCATTGGTGGAGAGCTTGCCTTCAAAGGTCTGCGTCTTCTTATCAGGAGTAGTTAAGCCCAGGAGGAACTTCTCCCCCTCAGGCATATAGCGCAATTCGCCACCTGTAAAATACTTGCCCTTATCGATGTTGAACGTCAGCCAGGCATCATTCCCCTTGAACTTCCACGACCAACTGATCGTTTCCTTCCAGAAGCCTTTGTTCTTCTCCGCTGTCGAACCAGTCGCTGGTTCCCCCGTTGCCCGCCAGCCGCCGATCAGTTCCTGAAACCCCTTGAGGGCCTCTTTAGCGTTGGCTTTATCATCCCCAGGCAGCAGCAGCCCTAATAAGCAGAGAGTAAGCATAGTGACCTCAAGTATCGATCCAAAATGCTATCATATCACAATAGCATGCTACCGATATAACCCCACCACGAGCAATAAGGTCTGCAATGATTCGTCTCAACAAGTTCATGGCAGACGCCGGCGTCGGTTCCCGGCGATATTGCGATCAATTGATCCTGCGAGGCAGAGTCTCCATCAACGGCATTAAGGTCAACGAACTGGGCACTAAAGTCGATCCGACTCACAAAGTCTCCATCGATGGCAAGACGCTCAAACCCCAGAACCATGTCTACTGGGTCGTGAACAAGCCCAAGGGCTACCTCTGCACCAACTTCGACCCGGGCGGACGCCCCACGGTGCTCGATCTCATCCCCCACGTCAATGAACGGGTCTACACGGTGGGAAGGCTAGATGACGACAGCGAAGGCTTGATCCTGCTCACCAACGATGGCGACCTGGCCCTCAAGCTCACCCACCCCCGGTTTGGCATCACCAAGACCTACATCGTCCTCGTCGCAGGCATCACCACTGAAGAAGAACTGCAGCGGATGATGACCGGCGTACGACTTAGCGAAGGCGTCGCCAGTGCTGTTCGTGTCGAACGCATCGCCAAGCAGGGTAACGCTTCGCTGCTGAAAGTGGTACTGGCTGAAGGCAAGAACCGTGAAATTCGCCGCATGAGGGCCAAGCTGGGGCACAAGGTGATGGATCTGCGTCGGGAAGCCATTGGGCCAATCCGCATTGATCGCCTCAAGCGTGGCAAGTGCCGCAAGCTGAGCCAGATTGAACTCGATGGCCTCAAGCGAATGGTGGAGCACAAGGAAGTGGGCAAGAAACTCGCTGAACCTGGTGCTGCTCCAAAGCGAGTGGAAGGCAGAGAAGCATCCCCTCGCACCGACCGCCGCCCGATGCATCCCCTCGCAGGCAGACGCCCGGGGTTCCCGCCGCGGGGTGATAGACGGTAGCACTGCACGGTGGTTCGTG
>DAOMFV010000106.1:0-18229 GCA_035430005.1 Gemmatales bacterium | reverse complement strand
CGAATAATAAGTTTACTTATTTATGTAACATTACACTAGCGCGTCGGGCTGTCATATCTAGGACGAGAATACCCTTATTTCGATACAACAAGAACAGTCCCATATCACCTAACGGATCCCTCCATGCGACGATACTTTGCTCTCTTCCTTGTCCTTTTCGGCGCAGCGTTGCTGCCGGCGCAGGATACTTCGACAAAAGCGCAGTTCACCGTCACCTTCACGAAAGAAGTGAGCGACAAGCCGTTCACGGGGCGGGTGCTGATCATGCTGGGGCGCAGTGGTGAGCCACGTAATGGTCCGAACTGGTTTGGGCCGCTGCCGTTCTTTGCCAGGGACGTGAAGGATGTCAAACCTGGCGAGCCGATCGTCATTGGCAACGATGCGATTGGTTTCCCCGGGCCGCTCGCTCAACTTCCGGCCAAGGAGTATGTCATTCAGGCGGTGCTTGATCTTGATCAGTCGAACACAGCTCGCATCGGCTCTGGCCCGGGCAACGGGTACAGTCAGCCGGTGACCGCCATGCTCGATCCGAAGAAAGGGTTCAACGTCGCCCTGAAGATCGATACTGTGGCCAAGGAGTCGCCTTTCCGTGAGACCGATAACATCAAACTGGTCGAGATCGAAAGCAAGCTGCTCAGCGAGTTTCATGGCAAGCCCATCAAGATGCGGGCCGGAGTGAAACTGCCTAAGAGCTTCGCCACGCACACGGACAAGAAGTACCCCATTCTCTTTGATATCCCTGGCTTCGGTGGCAACCATCGTTCCGTAGGTCGAGATATGTTCACTTCGCAAATGCCTGTCGAAATGATCTATGTTGTTCTCGATCCCGATTGCCGCACGGGGCATCATGTGTTCGCTGATTCGGCCAACAATGGGCCATATGGGCAGGCACTCATCGAAGAGTTGATCCCAGAGATCGAGAAGCGGTACCGGGGCATCGGCCAACCGACTGCCCGTTTTCTCACCGGTCACTCTTCCGGCGGCTGGAGCAGCTTATGGCTTCAGGTGACGTATCCCGACTTCTTCGGGGGCACTTGGTCGACCGCTCCCGACCCTGTCGATTTTCGTGACTTCCAGCGCATCAATCTTTACGAGCCGGGAGCGAATATGTTTACAGAGGCGACCGGTGCCTCGCGCCCGCTGGCACGAAGCGGGGATAAACCGATCATCTTCTACAAGCCTTTCTCCGATATGGAAGTAGTCATGGGTCGTGGCGGTCAACTCTTCAGCTTCGAGGCGGTCTTCAGCCCCAAGGATGGCAACGGCCAGCCACGCCCGTTGTGGAATCGAACGACCGGTGCAGTTGATACTGAAACGGCTCGCTACTGGGAGAAGTACGATATCTGCCTGCAACTGAAACGCCACTGGGATACGCTGGGACCTAAGCTGAAAGGCAAGATCCACGTCTTCATGGGCGATAAGGATACGTTCTATCTGGATGGAGCGAGCAAACTGCTGAAGGCTGATCTCGCCAAACTCGGTTCCGATGCGGTGGTCGAAATCGTGCCGGGTAAGGATCATAGCACGTTGATGTCCGCTCAATTGATCAACCGCATCGCTAACGAGATGGCTGACACCTTCAAGAAACACCACCCTACTCCATAGAGGGTATTCTCTCCCCCTTACTAAGGGGGAGTGGGAGGGGGTAATTTTCCAGGAGCAGAACCCCACCCAACCTCCCCTTGGTAAGGGGAGGAGGAAATTGAAACACCACCCCACTCCGTGAGGAGCCATTAATGTCGACCGAGATGACACAGCCTGTTCCTGTTCCCGATCGTCACCCGCTGGGGCTGCCGGCTGGTAGTATTCGCGCGATCCTGTCAATCGGTATCGCCGGCGCGTTCCTGACCTATCTGTGTCATCCCAAGTCGGAACACGTTCCGCTCTATATTCAGCTCATGACGTTCGGCCTGTTCCTGTTCTTTGCGAGCCATGGGCGGAGCATTGGCGTCAGCGGTCATTCTCCCTTGTACCTGCCTCGGGGTACGCTGCGGTTTCTTCTGGTGGCAGTCATTGCCGGAGTCGTCGGCTGGCAGTGTTATGTTGATCTGCCTGGTGTGATCAAGCGCATGCAGCCAACTGAACCTGAGATGCCGCATTGGGCGCTGCTGTTCGCCTGTACCACGGGGGGGTTCTTCGTTGGCTGGCTGCTGGCTCGCGGCCCCTGGCGGACCTTACCGGCCTTTCAGGACTTCCTCGCCTGGGCCGCCATTGTGGCACTGCTAATGGTGCTGGGTGAGATGTTATGGAAAGGCTTTATTGATCCCAAAGCGGAACTCGTCAACAGTCGCTCCACCTGGGAAGCGATTCTGTTGGGCGTCGTTTCGTTCTACTTCGGTTCACGATCGTAAATCATCCCCAACATGCCCCGTGCCAACTTTCGATGGGGATGGAGTTATGCAGATCGAGCGCTGGTCGTCTAAATCAAACGGGCGCAGTCGAACCGTGGCCTTTGGTGATTTGATTTGGACGGTGGCGCATGGCTTACCAACCGAAACCAGCTTTGAGCTTCAGGCCTCACAGAGCCTGTCGATGCTTGAAGCTCATCTGCTGGAGGCAGGTTCAGCTAAAACCCATCTGCTTTCAGTGCAGGTTATTCTGACGAACATCGCCAACCGCCAGGTGTTTGATCGATATTGGCAGGAATGGATCGGCCCTCATCCCGAACATTGGCCTCAACGGGCCTGTTACCAGGGATCGCTGGCTCCAGGATTGCTGGGAGAGTTGATCGCAGTGGCGGCCAGGGCCTCGTTTCCTCAAATGATCAGATCGTGAGCTCCTGACTTTGCGTCGGTCACAAGCAAATCGATTGTGGTGGGATAAGAAGAAAAGAAGAAGCCTGCGACAGCAGCCAAGCCCGCTACCCCGAAGCGGTAACAAGAGTTGCCCTCACGCTCCGAGGTTGTGAAAGATTGTAGTCCTCACATTCCGAGTGAGGACGTGGAGACTGGATGCCAGCACGATAATTGTGGTAAGGTCAGCTACTCTTCACGTCAACTCTCGGAGAGAGAGGACTACAAACATTCACACGCTCCGCGTGAGGGTGCGAAGGCAAGTCGATTCACGGAGCGTTGTTGAAGGCAGCAACTCTCCGTGTCCTCACTCGGAGAGTGAGGACTACCATCCAGACCCTCATGCGGAGCGTGAGGGCAACTATGGGGCAGTGAACCTTGATCGATAACGAAGTCATCGACAAAACCCGGCTCTGGATTTCCTCCGTAGTCATCGGCCTCAACCTGTGTCCGTTCGCCCAGCGTGTCTTCAAAGCGGACCAGATTCGCTACAGCGTGACTGATACTGACGATCAGGAAACGCTGCTTCAACTGCTCTCAGATGAATTGACCGGGCTGGCTCAAAGCGTTTCGGTCGAGACGACCCTGCTCATTCATCCGAAGGTTCTGGGTAACTTCCTCGACTACGTTGATTTCCTGGCCATCGCTGATCAGCGTCTTAGTGCCTTGCGCCTGCAGGGTGTCATTCAGATTGCCAGCTTTCATCCTGAGTATCAGTTCGCGGATACAGAGCTCGATGCGGTGGAGAATTACACCAACCGGTCTCCTTATCCCATGCTGCATCTGTTGCGTGAAGAGAGCATCACGAAGGTGGCGACCGATCCTGAGGCTCTGGGGGAAATACCCCTACGGAACAAGAAACTGCTCAAGACGATGGGGTTGGAAAGAGTGAAGGAGTTGTTGGGGCGATGAAATGAACCCTATCTAACAGGCCGTGATAACTGTGGCAGGGGTCAGTGGTACTCCACTGCCCCCTGCTGAAGGTACAAAGTCGGAACTGTTCTGCAGGGGTCACGATGAGTACATCCTGACCCCTGCCACGGATTAAAGGTTACTCAACAGGATCCCAAAGTTCTTCTGGTAAGTGGAGGAACCAAACCAATTGATAAACCTATGTCCCATTCACCAAGTTCGCCTTAACAGGTTGTGATGAACCCTGTACACTACCTAAGAAGCTCAAGAAGAAGAGAATATGTTCCAGCCCAAGAAGTTCATGAATGCGGTTCAGTATGGCAATGGCTTCAAGTACGTCTGCAAGCTCTGCGGCCACGATGTTAATAAACAATTCAGCGCCCTGGAAGTGCTTCGGTTGAAAGAGACCGAGCATGCTGACGGCACCGACGAGCATCAACGTCAACTCGAAGCGGTATGGAAGAAGCACAAGTGCAACCCGGAGCGTCCAGTTCGCTTCAAGAAGCAGCAGCGCCCCGGGACGAAATCGACTGAGAAATAGACTTTCACCATGACAGCCTGAATCGCAAGCAAAGGGGAGCACGCGATTGCACACGCCCTCATGCTTGCGCGTCGGGCTGTCATCTACGCTCACTCGCTTCTCATGACCTCCAAACGTCGGCAGAATGTCAAGGCAAGCCACATTCCGCTTTGATATAATCCTACAAGATCACTCATTAGCCTACTGGCAGTGAAATTACTGCACGGGGAGACCACGCACCATGTTCCGTATCAGATTTTTTTACGCCGCCCTGGCCTTAAGTTCTCTTGGCTGCGTGATGTTGCCCGTTACTGTTGAAGCGGGCATTGGCAAGGTTGCGCATTTGAGCAAACAGGCTGCCAAGACCGATTCCACCAAGACGACTCCAACGGAGCCGCTGCGAACGGCGAGTGATCGTAAGATCAACATCCGCAATATCCGACTCGATCTGAAAGTCGATGTGGAAAAGAGGACGGTGGTCAGCCAGGCAGCCATCCAGTTCCAGACCAAACGGCCAACGACATCGCTCAACCTTGATGCAGCCGGTTTTGAAGTAAAGAAGGTGATGCTGGCCAAAGAAGGCCAGACTCCGACCGAAGCCAAGTTCAGCCACGATGGCAAGAAACTGAATGTTGAACTCGGCAAGGGCTGGACAGCCGGGCAGACGGGTACGGTTAATATCGAGTACCTGGTCTCCAAGCCCAAGAATGGCTTGCACTTCTTCGGGCCGACCAAGGCGAACCCTCAGATCCCACTGCAGGTATGGAGCCAGGGCGAAACGGTGACCAACCGGTTCTGGATCCCCTGCATCGATGAACCCGATCAACGTCAGACGACGCAGGTGGTAGTCACCGTCCCCGCCGGGTTTGAAGCTATCTCTAACGGCAAGCTGATGTCTCGCAGGGAGAACGCTGACAACACGGTCACGTTCGATTGGTTCCAGGACAAGCCCCATCCCTCGTACCTCATCACCCTCGTGGTCGGCCAGTTCGATGTCGTGACCGAAGACTGGAACGGCATCCCGGTGATGTACTACATGCCTAAGGGCAGAAAAGCGGAGGCTCTTCCCACCTATGGCAAGACGCCCCAGATGATGACTTATTTCAGCTCACGCTTCGGCATTCCCTATCCGTGGGACAAGTATGCCCAGATCAGCGCCTACCAGTTTGGCGGCGGCATGGAAAACACCAGTGCCACGACCATGGGCGATGGCATCCTTAAAGATCAACGGCAGCTTCTCGATGGCAACTCGGAATCGATCGTCTCCCACGAACTGGCTCACCAGTGGTGGGGCGATCTGGTGACCTGCAAAGACTGGTCGCACACCTGGCTCAATGAAGGGTTTGCTTCGTATGCCGAGGCGCTGTGGGATGAACACACCGGCGGAAAGGATGCCTACGACCTGGAGATGTTTCAGAAATCCCTGGCAGCGATGCCTGCGGGCAGGGTCAGGCCCATCATGGATCGACGCTATCCCAACCCCGATTCGATGTTCGATGGCCGAGCCTATCCCAAGGGGGCGTGGGTGCTGCACATGTTACGCAATCGCTTGGGGGACGACGCGTTCTTCAAGAGCCTGAAGCAGTATGGCACCGACTTCCGCTTGCGCAGCGCTGAAACGGGCGACTTCCGGCGATCCGTGGAGCGTACTTCGGATCGTGATCTTGAACGCTTCTTCTACGATTGGGTAGAAAGGCCGGGCCACCCCGATCTTGAAGTCACTTCCACCTACAATCCTGAGACTAAGAAGGTGGATGTTGTCGCCAAACAGACTCAGGCCGGCGAAGTGTTCCACCTCCCGCTGAAGGTCGCCGTCTACGTTGCCGGGGCGAGTGAACCGGTGATTGTCGACGAAGATATGAAAGACAAGGAACTCAAGCTGAGCATTCCCGTCACTGGTGTGGTGCAGCGGGTTGAGGTCGATCCCGATCTCGCCGTGCTGACCAATCTCAAAGAGGTCAAATCTGCCGAGTTATGGCGAGATGACTTGCTCAAAGGGTCTACGGTTCCGGTGCGTCTGCGAGCCCTGCAGCACTTCCAGAACAGCAAAGAAGCTGCTGATAAGGAATTGATCGTAGCGGCCTTCGAGAAGGAAAAGTTCAACCCCATCAAAACCAGGCTGGCCAACATCATTGGCAATGCTCAGGTGCCGGCAGGAAAAGAGCTTTTGTTCCAGGGCCTCAGCAGCCCCGACGCTCGTGTTCGCTTGAGCTGCCTGACGAACCTGGCCAAGTACAAGGGCGATGAAAAAATCACCGAGGCTGTCCGCAACATCATCAAGAACGGCGACGCCAGCCTGGCTGTCGAAGGGGCAGCGCTGCGGGCTTATGCCAAACTGGGCCAGAAGGACGCCATTACGGTGATGCTCCCGTGGCTTGAGAAGCCGGGGTTGCATCAGACACTTGCTAACGCCGTTCTCACAGGCTTGGGCGATCTGGAAGATCCCGCCGCCTTGGATGGCTTCATCGCCTGGACTGAGCCCACACGTCCCCGGCTGGTTCGTGGCACAGCTAATCGGGCTTTAGTGCAATTGATCAAGAGCAAGAAACTGAACGATGAGCAGAAGCAGAAAGCGCTGAAGCACTTTCAGACAGCGCTCGAAGGCGAGGACCAGTTCCTCCATTTCGCGATGCTGACGGCGTTACCCGATTTTGGCCCGATGGCAGAGCAGGCAGTGCCCACCGTGGAAAAGTTGATCAAGACCTTGCCCGAGGGGAATCTGCTCGACACCGCCAAGTCCACGTTGGGCAAGATTCAAAAGCAAACCAAGGCTGCTCCTTCGGAGGAGAAAGAGAAGCCTGCGAAGCCATAAGGCTGGTACCCGGATCTCTCTAAGTAACCTCAGATAAGACATTAGGTGGCACAGACATTCTTGTCTGTGCCGGCCAGACAGGAATGCCTGGCCCACCCCCAATTTCTTCGGCATGAGCACTTAGAATCTGTTGTGGCGGGGGGGCAGTTGAACTCAACTGCCCCCTGCATATTGGCGAAAATGTTGCACGTACCGCAGGGGGCAACGGAGTATCGTTGACTCCTGCCACGTCTCACCGGAGCGTTGGGCTTTGAAATCCCTTGAAGAGATGCTGACAGGCACGAGCCGAACGTTTGCGATCACGATCCCGTATCTGCCGGAGCCGGAGCGTCGGGAGATTACGTTAGCATATCTGCTGCTGCGCATCATCGATACTTTGGAAGATGGCGTCCTCTGGCCGGTTGCAGTTCGTGCGCGGTCGCTCGGGGAAATGGTCGAGTTTTTGGTTGATCCCAGTCCCACCGAGGCGGTGTCACTGGCCATTCGCTGGTGCGATCCGCCGCCTTGTACAAATACCGGTTACCTGGAACTCCTTGGTTCGTTTCCTGAAATTGTCAGCGAGATTGTTGAACTGGAACCAGGTTCTTCGGCGATTATCTGCGGGCATGCCCGGCGGGTTGCTGTCGGGATGGCTCAATCGCTTAACACGCCTACCCTCGATCTGGTTTCCCTCCGCCAATACTGCTATTTCGTGGCGGGCATTGTCGGTGAGTTGCTGACTGATCTATTCCTGTTACGCCTCAATCCCACAGAGGAACAGGCGGCACGATTGCGTGAGTTGGCTGTTTGTTTCGGGGAAGGGCTGCAACTAGTCAACATTCTTAAGGATGCTGAAGCCGATGCCCGGGAAGGGCGGCAGTACGTGCCGCCACAAGTTGATGGAAGGGAAGTGTTTACGCTGGCCCGGCGTGATCTGGAAGCTGCTGCCGAGTATTCCCAGTTGCTACAGAGTATTGGGGCACCTTCAGGAATAGTCTTGTTTACAGCCATTCCAACAGCTTTTGCGCAGGCGACGCTGGACCGAGTAGAGCAACAGGGCCCCGGCGCGAAGCTCTCCCGCTCTGAGGTAATGGAGATTCGTCACCAGGTAGAAACCCAGTTGCATGGTGATAGATAATCTGGCTTCTTAGTGGGAGGGCGAGGTTCCTGCCGAGCCGCTAGCGATTGCAAAACGGCTCGGGAGGAGCCTCGCCCTCCCGCAACCAAGAAAAAACACTAAATTTTGCAGCAGAACGCCAACCAGGCCAGGCACAGCGACGCCCAAATCACCAGAGTCACAACAGACAGGCCGGGTAGGAGCGCCGCTTCACGATGTGATTGCATGGCAAGCCTCCTGAATACTTGACTATTCACTACTTCATCGGCATTGCCATCATCTTTCGAGAACAACTTCTCGGATTTTGTGAAGAAAAGTGCTGATTGAATCAAGAGATGTGGGAGTACGGGTTGTAGCAGTGGGCGTTGCCATGCCTATGTCAATAGGATGCTTTGCGTCTGGTCTCCCCCTTGGCAAGGGGGAGTTAGAGGGGGTTATTGATTACGGGCAAACAGAACCCTATCCGACCTCCCTCCCCTTGGTAAGGGGAGGAGTAGGAAATCATCCAGTTATATCTAATAAGCCAGCGATCGCCCTTGTGCCTGGCACTTGGGGCAAAAATCGAGTCCTTCGTTGCGACACTTCACGAGAGTATCAGTCATAAGCTTCCGGTTGCCTTTGAAGCAGGCAACGGAGCGGGCGAAGTGTGAGATCAGGTAGTTGCCAAGCCTGAAGGCATGTTCCAGAGCATCGGCCTGACGAGACTTCAGGTAGACCCAGTGCTGCGTGCATGGCTTGAGTAGACCGGCCTTAAGAGCGATCTGCATGGCGGCCCGTTTGGTAGGACGTAGTTTCATGATGCTGGCCCTCTGGTGCTACAGCATTGTAGGGCCATCCCACGTTGGCTTATTTGTACACTATGTGCCACATCTTCTTACCCCCAGTCGGAGACCGGGCACGAGAAGACATGGTGTGGCACGAACCTTGCACTGAACAACTGATGTTCCGTTTTTTTTGCGTACCCATTCGGGAGAACTACCATGCGATATGTCATCCTTGCGATCTGCGTTTGTGGCCTGATGGGCTGCGAAGTCAGCAAGAAAACCACGCCCCATTCCACCACCGTTGAGATCACCCCGAAATAAGGGCTGATTCATTCTCAAGACTTAGAGGAGAATTGCCATGAAACTCATCATGACCTGTGTTGTCGCTTTTGCTCTTACTTGGAAACGCCGCTGCGCAAGATACGCTGGAAGGCAAACTGGTGAAAATCAAAGACAGCAAGCTGACCATGACCGACAAGGACGGCATGCTGGAAGTGACCTACAAGATCGCTGACGATGCAGTCGTCACTTGTGATGGCAAGCAGTGCAAGAGCAGCAAACTCGGGAAGGGCTGCAAGGTGATTTTGACTCTTAAAGAAGAGGGCGACAAGAAGATCATTACGAAGATCAAAGCTCTAAGTGAGGGTGTAAAGTGACGGGGCACAAATTTAACATTCGCTGTGGCCCAGGAGATGCGACTTAGTCTAAGTACCCTTCAACTAAGGAGATCATCATGAGCTACATCATTGAGTCGGGTGCTACCACCATCCTGAGTACCGTCCTCCTGGTTTGCTTTAGCAGTGGATCGTTTGCTGCTTTCATGATGTCGATGGATGAACCGGTGATCACCAGGCGATAATCCAAGCCATAACGCCATCAGGCCTGGCAGTCCCCGGCATTGCTGCGCCAGCCACTGTCAGGCCTTTTTGCGTAAGGCTTGTGGCCTTACCTGTGGAATTTTACCAAGTGCCTAACTGTCGTGTGAGCGGCAATTCAATGCCCTGTCGGCACAGGGAATGCACCTCTTTCTACTATCTTGGAGGAGGCTCAGTCATGAAAGAACAGAAACCATTCAATGAGTCTCGGTTTGTGGAGATATTAGCGATGTGGTTTGTGTGGCTCGTCGTGGTGGGCGGCGGCCTGCTCGGAATTGGCATGTTGCTGCTTCACGAGTATGGCCCGCATGGCTAAGAGTCACAGGAGGGAGTCGAACCCCTTACCATCGGCTTTGCAGACCGACCCCTCGCCATGAGGGTTAAGGTTCCTGCGACAGAGTGAACGGGAGGGCGAGGCTCCTGCCGAGCCGTTGGCAACGAGTGGCTCTCTTGACGACAGACTTATCCACCGGCGATCTGACGTAAGTCGCTGGCACATCTTCCATCATCAACAGTGCAAGATCACCGCCGACGGCTCGGCGGGAGCCTCGCCCTCCCAAGTCGGTCACTGTGGCTGGGAGAACGTCCGTCCCAGGTACTGGCTCAACACCCGTGGGCCGATGAGGCCGAGTTCCAGGCGGGAAGTGGTCAACACCTCCTGCGAGGTCAACTCTTTGCGACGGCGGGCTTCCGTTCGTCGGGCCTGAGCCAGCACTCGGTTCAACCGCGCGGGGCTTTCGGGTTCGTGGTCACGTTGGAAAGACATGGTTCCTCCTCTGTTGTTGAAAAGATGTTTACTCGTTCCCAGGCTCTGCCTGGGAACGAGTTATTAATTCGCCGCTGCTGACTTCCGGCGGAGCCAGTCATGCAGCTCGTCCCCGGTCGGAGACCGGGGACGAGAAGGCGCGGCTATTTCGCGTTCGGCAGCGGCTGGCTGGCTGCGCTTGGGGCAGCAGCAGTCACTGGTGTTACGCTGGAGGCACTGGAATATTGATAACGCTTCGCCCTTAAACGGCTCAGCAGACCGGGCTTGCGCTCTTCAATCACGTACTGTTGCTGTGGAACAGCCGTAATCCTGGCGGGCGAAGTCGCTGTGGTGGGGGAAGACTGTGCAGCAGGGGTGGGAGTAGTTTGCTGCGAGGAGGAGGGTTGTGGAATTGTTGACTGGCTTGCTTGTACCAGTTGCCAGCGTTGTCGCCGGCCCGATTGCACCAACTGATACTGAGGCGTTTGGGCCTGTTGTGGTGCAGTTGTTTGACTAGCAGGCTGTTGTTGCGGTTGAGTCTTGATCGGCTCATCGGCCTGGACTACGCCGGCCACCGCCAGGGAGGAAAGACTGATCAGAGCGAACGAGTTAAGCGCTTTCATAGGTAGAGTTCTCCGGTCTAAGGGGTAAGGAAGTGAACAGGGACAGGGAAATGGAATGCAGCAGAATGGGACAGCTAATCAGACAACACATGACAAGACTCCTTGGAAAAGATGGACACGAACGACCAAAAAGAACAGGAACCAGCCTATTCTGGCTCCAGCCTTCTGACTTCTTGTTACTGCAAATGACAACAGGCCTGAGCGATTGGTTCGCCCAGGCCTGTCGAGAAGTTGCAGCGGTTAGTGAAGCTCTAGCGAATACTTCCTCCGTTGCCCATCCCCGACAAGCTGGGCTGGCAAATGGAACAACATAGAATAATTCGCGCGTGCTTCATGTTTAACATAATAACCTCATCGGCGATAATTGCAAGTGAGGATGAGGAAAAGGAGCCAGGAGTCAGAAGCCAGGAGCCAGAATAAACATCTTCTCTTCCCCGGTCTCCGACCGGGGACGAGTTGGGAGTTGTGTCTTTATTCTGGCTCCTGGCTTCTGACTACTGGCTCCTTCTTCGCCATCATCGACACCACTACAAGAACGATGAAGCTCAACGGTATCGTCACCACTCCCGGTTGGCTGAACGGCACCGGCGAGAGTTCGGGATTGATGCCATACACCTCTTTGAACGTCTCTCCGCTCAACAGAATCCATGTCAGCGACGACAACATGCCTACCAATACTGAGGCGATGATTCCCTGACGAGTGGTGCCTTTCCAGAAGAGCAACATCACCAGTGAAGGCAAGTTGGCGGAAGCTGCGACACTGAAGGCCCAGCCGACGAGGAAGTTGACGTTCATCTTCTCGAAGAGGATCCCCAGCACGACGGCAATCGTTCCCACGACAACAGCGGTCAACTTGCCGATACGAACTTTGCCAATGTCAGTAAGGGAAAACTTAAAGGTACCGGCCAGCAGATCATGCACGACTGCTCCGCTGGCTGCGACGATGAGGCCGCTGACAGTTCCGAGCACGGTGGTGAAGGCCACAGCGGAGATGAACGCAAACAAGAGCGAGCCGAAGCTCTTGGCCAACAGCGGTGCAGCCATGTTGCTGTTGGTGAGATCGAGCGTGCCGCCGGTCATGGCACCGAGGCCCATGAACAAGGTAAGTACATAGAAGCCGCCGATGGCTCCGATGCCGACGACGGTGCTCTTTCGGGCAGCAGCAGCGTCTTTGACGGTGTAGTAGCGGATGAGAATGTGAGGCAGCGATGCGGTGCCGCAGAAGAGCGCGAGCATGAGAGAGATAAAGTTCCACCGGGCTGCGCTCGAGGTGCCTTGCAAGCCCTGGAACGTCGGGCTGTTGCCGGGCCGAAGGACGTCGGCACCAGGTATCTTCACAGGTTGGAAGGTGGTCGTGGTGCCGTTGGCGTCAGTCCTCTTGGTCGATTTCCACAGAACAACCACGCTGTCCTTCAGCACACGCAGATAATCCAGGGGCCACAGCGGTCCGGTCGCCTTCACCCCGCCGGGCAGAGAAGCGACGTGCCCCACGCCGGGTAGTTCCGCTTCTCCGGGGGCACGTCCCAGCGGTTTGCCATCGATCAACTTCTTGCCTTCTTTGGTGATCGTCACCGAATGGCTGGCCATCGCTTCGGGGCGGTCATCGACGATCAATCCACGATTAAGAATCAGTATCGTGAGGATGAAACTGAACAGCAGCAACAACATGCCTTTGAAGAACTGCACATAGGTCGTGGAGGCCATGCCGGCGGTGGCCACGATGAGGATGACGACTGCGCCGACGATCACGACACCGACCCAGTGAGGTAGTCCCAAGAGTGGTTGAATGAGCACGCCCGCTCCGACCATTTGTGGGATCAGATAGAAGACGCTTACCACCAGTGTGCTGATCGCCGCGACCAGCTTGATGCCTCGGGAACCGAACTGCTTATCGAGCGCATCAGCAAAGGTGTACTTGCCCAGTCGTTTGAGAGGTTCGGCAATGACGAGAAGAGCGACGATCCAGCCGGCCAGGTAGCCGATTGAGTAGAGAAAACCATCGTAACCATAGAAAGCGATCATGCCACAGATGCCCAGGAACGATGCGGCGGAGAGATAGTCGCCGGCGAAGGCGACGCCATTGACGAACCAGTGGATGGTGCCCCCTGCCGCATAGAACGCTGCGGAGGTCGTCGTTCGCCTGGCGAAATAGAAGCTCATCCCCAGTGTGATGGCCACGAAGAAGGTGAAGACAGCGATTGCGGTCGAAGAGGTCTCGTGGATCACACTGACTCCTTCGCCGGCGTCTTGCAGAGCAGGGCATAGACGAGAGCCAGGACGAATGCCCCGACGATGAGGCCGAGTCCATAGACCACAGCCAGGTTGAGCCCCGACCAGACGACGACATCCATCCACTGCGGCCAGACAGCGTTTATGACCACGAAGGCTCCGTAGAAGAGGAGGTAGAGGAGGAAGAGGCCCAAGCCCAGGCGGGCGTTGTAGCCTTCGACGAGGGGGTTCGATTTCTCAGCGGGTATGGATGGCCCGTGCAGCTCTGGCATACTGAATCTCCCATCCATGACAGCCTGAAGCGCAAGCGAGGGGGCATGTGCAATCGCCAGGTCCACCCTTGCTAGCGCTTCAGGCTGTCATCGAGACACGAGTTAGACTCCCTCTTCTACCACATTCTTTCCCACTTCCCATCCTGGAATTGTGTAATATTCCTCTAGACAAGATGTCGATCTCACGGCAAAAGGGTCACTTCAAGCCGATTGCAGCGCAAGTTTCATCTCTCCGGTACGTCCACTGCTGCGTGAGGAGCGTCAAGCTCCAGGGAGGATTTGCTGTGTCCATTGCACCCCACCGGACTGTATTACAGCGTTACTTTGCTGGCGTCACCGAGCATGCCTTCATGGAACATCTCGGCATCGGCGATGCCCAACTGACCGATTACCTGGCCGAGATGCTGACCCGCTTCGTGCATATGGACCGCTTGTTTGTGGTGCATAGTGCCAGCGGTGAGAAACTGACTGAGGTTGCCAATATGCTTATCGAAGCGGAAGGCCTGCCGCCCGAAGGGCGTACCCGCCGTGAAGTTTTCCGCCACATTGGCGACTACACTCTCTTTTGGACCGGCGTTTATCCCGAAGCCCTCAAGAAGCTCCGCCAGGCTTCCAATATCGATAGTTTCATCGATTATTGCTCACAGGGCAAACGATCCTACGCCATCGCCAGCCATACTGATGAAGATCACGATGATCCGGTGCTCAAGCGATTAAGCAACGATTTCGAACTCTGCGCCTTTGGGCTGAACCAGGTAAGAAAAGAGTTCGCGTGTTCCGGGTCGATCATTGATGAAGAGGGGAATGTGCGACGGGTGATTCACTAATATCTGACCGTAGCGCAAATTCTCTGAGAGAGAAATACACGTCTGGTTCCCTCTCCCTCCTGGGGAGAGGGTTAGGGTGAGGGGTTCCTAAATCGAGTCCACTCCGATTGGTATTTGCTCTCAGTGGGTCGCAAGGTTTTCAACCGGGCTTCGTCGATCTAGGTACCCCTCACCCCCAACCCCTCTCCCCAGGAGGGAGAGGGGAGCAATACCCCAAAAAATCCTGTATGCAACCCCCACCCAGCGGGTACTATTAAGTAGACTCGAAGCTGGGCTCCATGACACAAGACGCCTTCAGACTGGCGAAGCGGATGAGGTTGTCGTTAGACAACCACGGGGGTGCCATTGTTTCTGACGCTGAGTTGCTGAAGCGCTTTCTCGTTGATCGCCAGGACGAGGTCTTTGCTCAACTCGTGCAGCGGCATGGGCCGATGGTCTGGGGATTGTGTCAGCGGCTGCTGCATCATCATGCTGATGGCGAGGATGCGTTCCAGGCTACGTTTCTGACGCTGTTTCAGCATGCCGGCCGGATTCACAAGCAGACATCCCTGGCATCGTGGCTCTATGGCGTGGCTTGCCGCATCGCCTGCAAGATCAAACGAACTCGTGTTCGAGCCCAGCAGCGAGAACTACGGCTGGCTCGAACGGAAGAACAGACTGAAGAGACTTCTTGGGATCAGGCGATTCGGGACATCATGGATGCTGAGCTAGCCCGGCTGCCTGCCCACTATCGGGAGCCCTTGCTGCTCTGTTATCTGCAAGGGCAGTCGCAGGCCCTGGCGGCACAAACGCTGGGCTGGCCCATCGGCACCGTCGCCGGCCGGCTGTCGCGTGCCAAGGAACTGCTGCGATCCCGGCTCATTCGTCGGGGTGTCGCTCCAGCAGTGGCAGCGGGGATGAGCTTCGAGTTGGCCCAGGCGCATCTGCCTAGTGAATTGATCGCAAAGACTCTGCACACGATACACAGCGGTGGAACTTCGACAGTATCTCTGCTGACAAAAGGAGTGGTGACGACCATGTTGCTCACAAAATGGCTGACGGCTGGAGCTTTTGGAATCGCCCTCACTCTTGGGGCAGGGTGGTACTACTCAGCTTTCTCGATGCAGGGGGACGGCAAGAAGGAGGCTGCGACATGGAGTGCGCCTGCACCTGCAAAACAAAACAAGGAGCAGAGCGATTATCAACTGATCCAGGGCCAATGGCGATGCGAAACAAAACATGAAGTGACCGGAACGTTGCAGAGTGTGGAAGATTTGACGTTTCGTGGCAGGAAGTATGCGAGGTCTACGTACAAAGTTGAAAAAGGGATTGTCGGTGAGCGTAACTACGAATCAGATGCTTTGGATTATGTTCTTGATCCTAACCAGTCTCCCAGGCGAATGGAGTTGCAAGAAGTGGATTCGAAAGAAACTCGACGTGTTTCTGATCCACCAGAAAAAGGGATTGAACGCTTGCTCTGTACTTATCAATTGAGTGGAGATGAACTGACGATCCATTATGGCGGCCATGTTCCTTACGAAGTCAATAAACAGGGCAAGGTCATTCCTGATCGTAATAGTCCTCAGGCAACCTTCCCCAAACCCGGCGATGCCAACGTCAGGACATTGGTCTATCGTCGGCAGACACCGGCTATCAAGAAAGCGAACGTTGATGAGCCGATTGAGAAAGTAATCAGCGAAGCTGAACAAAAGCTACTTGAGGAACAGGTCAAAGCCTGCGAAGAACTCGTCAAGCTGGCGTTGCGTGAATACATGGCAGGAAAACTAACACGCGAATTCTACCTTACGACCATCAAAAAACGAGCCGAAGCAAAGCTCGATTTAGCAGGAAATAATCATGCTGCCATGCGAGTAGCGTTAAATGAAGCCCTCGAAGCCGCAAAAGAAGGAGAAGCTATAGCTAACGCTAAATACCAAGCTGGCTCTGGCACATTGTTGGACTTAACTGCAGCAAAAGTGGATCGCCTCAACTATGAACTACGTCTGCTGCGGCTGGAGAAGGCAGCGAAGTGATTCGAGAAGGTATTTTGGTTCTCCCCCTTTACAAGTGGGAGTTAGAGGGGGTCGAATCAACAACACTCTCCGTCAGCGCTTACCCCACCTAACCTCCCCTTGGAAAGGGGAGGAGCCAGTCAACCTGTCTTGACAGAATAAATGAGAAGTCTATAGCCCATCTTCGGGGATGTCTGACGGAATGCATCATCGTCGGGGGCGATCTCGTGTCCAGGTTTATCAAACCATCGTGGTGCGCGCTGGCACTGGTATCCTTCACCGGACTGAGCGCCGTTCTGCATGCCCAGACTCCGCCTCAGGTTCCCGTGGTGTCTTTGCCAGACAAACTGGCGACGACCAAGAAAGACGACGACAAGGACGACAAAGACAAAAAGGAAGATGACAAGGACAAGAAAGACGACAAAGACAAGAAGGACGACGATAAGGACAAATGGTACTCCGTCCACGGCCAGGCGACCACTATTTTGCAAGGCAACGGCTTTTTCCGTTCGCCTTATGAAGGCGAGCACAGCTTTCGATCCCTCGTTAATCAGCGCACTTCGCAGACAGCTACGCTCTTCCTTGATACCCAGGTCTGGTCGGGTGGCGAGTTCATCATCAATCCGGAGATCGCCGGTGGCAGGGGACTGAGCGATGTATTCGGCATCGCTGGCTTTCCGAATGGTGAAATCCCCCGTGTCGGTGATGTTGCCCCAACGCCCTACTTTGCGCGAGTGTTTCTCCGCCAGACCTGGGGGTTGGGCGGAGAGCAGGAAGATATCAAGGCTGAAGAGAATGTCATCGAAGGCAAGCGGGATATTCGCCGCTTCACTCTGACCCTGGGTAAGCTGGCTGCCAACGACATCTTCGACGACAACAAGTACAGCCACGATACCCGCACCCAGTTCATGAACTGGGCGATCATGAACAACGGCGCCTGGGATTACCCGGCCAACACCCGTGGGTACACCTACGGCGGCGCGATTGAGTACAACGAAAAATGGTGGGCCATTCGCTACGGCGTGTGGGGCGTGCCCTCGACGGCCAACGGGCCGGAGATCGATCCTAAGTTCACGCAGGCCTTCGGGCAGGTGGCTGAGTTGGAGTATCGGTACGAGTTCAACAATCGTCCCGGGGCTATCCGCTTCATGGGTTACGTCAACCGGGCGAACATGGGCAACTACAATCAGGCGATCGAAGAGATGCCCGTCGATCCTGTCATTGCCAACACCCGGCGTTATTCCTACAAGGCCGGCTTCGGCATCAACATCGAGCAGGAAGTGGCGGACAACACCGGCGTCTTCTTCCGGGCCGGCTGGAACGATGGCCAGAACGAAAGCTGGGCCTTCACCGAAATCGACCAAACGATCTCCGGCGGTGTGCTGTTCAACGGCAAGACTTGGGGCCGATCACGAGATGAGTTCGGCGTGGCTGGGGCGACCAATGGCATCTCGGTGCCGCACCACAATTACCTCGGCGCCGGTGGCCTGGGCTTTATTCTGGGTGATGGCCAGATCAGCTATGCTCCCGAGTGCATCGGTGAAATGTACTACTCGTGGGGCCTGAGCGAACACGCCTTCATCACCGGCGACTATCAGTTTATCCTCAACCCCGCTTACAACGGCGACCGGGGGCCGGTGAATGTGTTTAGCGTACGGGTGCATATTGTGTTTTGATATTTCGGATGACAGCCCGAAGCGCTAGCGAGGGGGCGCGTGCAATCGCAAGGTCCACCCTCGCTAGTGTAGTGTTTCAAGCTGATGAGGTCTTA
>DAOMFV010000105.1:0-18338 GCA_035430005.1 Gemmatales bacterium | reverse complement strand
GATTCCGCCTCACAAATTTTCGCAAACGATATCCGACACTAGGGGGCCTCGCCTCTATAGGCTCATCTACAAGATATCTCCCCAATTCACGTGACAATGCGTTAGCCGTCTCATACCGTCTACCCCGTTCCTTTTCCAAACACTTCATCACGATCCAATCCAACTCCCCAGCTACTACGGAAGTTAATTGCTTCGGGTCAACTTGCCGCTGGGCTGCAACTTTGGGCAAATCAAATGAAGAAGACAACTTCGTACTTGGCCGTGGCGGCTCCATCTCACGGATCATACGGAGCATCTCATCGTAAGCAGCACTACGCAATTCCTTCCCAGTAAACGGAACCTGACCCGTTAGTAGTTCATACAACACCACGCCCAGGGCATAGACATCCGCCCGGGTATCAACATCCAGATTATTCAAATCCGCCTGTTCGGGAGCCATGTATTCCAGAGTGCCTACCATCCGGCCCGCCTCAGTATATACGGTCTTGTCGGTCAGTTTCTGATGCAAAGCCTTGGCGACGCCGAAGTCAATCACCTTCGGCACCGGCTTGCCATCAACAAGCGTCACCAGGATGTTGCTTGGCTTCAGATCACGGTGAATGATGCCCTTCTGATGGGCATGCTGCACGCCCTGGCACACAGCCATGAAGAGCTCTATCCGATCATCGAGGGAGAGTTTTTCCTGATCGCAGAACTTCGTGATCGGCAGTCCTTTCACTTGTTCCATTACGAAGTAGGGCTGGCCGTCTTCGGTGATGCCGCCGTCGAGCATGCGAGCGATGTTGGGATGATCCATCATGGCCAGGGCTTGACGCTCAGCTTCGAACCGGGCCAGCACGCCGCTCGAATCCATGCCTGGCTTGATGAGCTTGATGGCAACAATGCGACGGACGGGTTGTGTTTGCTCTGCTGCATAGACCGAACCCATGCCCCCTTCGCCAAGTTCTGCGAGTAGCTTGTATTTTCCGGCAATTACCGAGCCGATCTTGGCTTCACGGCTACCACGTGATTCCTGGGCGAACAACTCCTCAATCCGTTTTCCAAGAATCGAACCATACTCGGCCTGATACTTCTGCAGCATCGGCTGAATACCCATCTGCCGCAGGCACCGTATTTCTGTCTTCAACAGAGAAGCCACCTCGTCAGGTTGCTGGGCAAGTTCAGGGAATGCCTTGAGATGGTCCTGCATGCGATGCGATTGGCCTGCTCGTATTCTGAGCTCCAAATCACTGTGCAACAATTCCACCAGTAACTGCTGGCGTGAAGCGCCTTCGCCCTGAAGAAAGTCGCTGACTTGCGGGTTCTTCCCTTCGCCGAAGGCTTTCTCAAATCGATAAACGATCTCGTGATTCTGTTGGGAATCATTTGTCCAATTCACTGTTGATTCTGCCATGGCTGCGCCTGTGATCTACTCAATGGTAATAGCTTCATTCAGTTGAGTAACCCTAGGTTCATGAGCATACCACAACCGATTTCACGATCAATGAAAACAACCCAGAGATCGTTGAGCGATTCCTGAGTTGTGAGCCTTATCGCAAGGCTGGTTTTAGCGGTTCGACCATCGAAGCCCGGCAAACTGATACTTCATGTCTTTCTGATAGCGTCTCATCGTTTCGAGGGCTGACTGTTCCGGGCCATCAGGGAGATGGTTCACAAAAGACTTCCACTTTAGACTCGTCTCCAGAGCACTTCCTGTGTCCATCTGACTGGTGAAGGTGTCTTTCTCCACAGCAGCTCTGGCAGGTGTCTTCGCTAGTTGTTGAAGCCGGTCGTTCTGGAGCGGATCGTTGATCACCGGGTTGGCGCTGGTTCCCCCAGCAACAAACGAATCGGTCAACCGGCTGCCACGATCTTCCTCGAAGGTCTTCAAGGCTGCTTGCGCTTCGGGCATGCCGTACCGAGCGGCTTTTGCCAGACATCGGCTCCCTACAGCCGGGTTCTTATCGCACCCTAGCCCCACGTAGTTACTAATCCCCAGAAGATACCAAGCCTGCGGGCAATCAGCGTCTGCTGCTTTCTTGAAACAGGCTAGCGCCTTCACGGGGTCAGGCGGAACCGCTCGACCATCCTGCAAGTAGGAGCCTACTTTGCAACTGGCGAGAGCGTTCCCAGCCAGGTGTGATTGATAGAAACAATCGAATGCTCTTTCATGATCGACGAACGTTCCCCAACCGTTTTCATGGAACAGGCCCAAGATGAACTGGTTGTCTTTGTTGTCGTTCAACCTGTTGCCCGAGACTGCCCAGAAATATGCCATCGCATCATTCTGCTCGACACCAATCCCTTGATGAAGGCAGACTGCCAATGCCGACATGGCTGGGCGATACATTTTGTCGGCCGATTTCCTGAACCAGGCAACGGCTTCGCTGGTGTTTTTCTCCACACCCTGTCCTGTCATCAGGTATGAGTTAGCCAGATCATACATGGCGATGGCGTCGTTGAGCTCTGCTGCTTTACGAGTCCATTGATACCCCTGTGCCATGTCCTTCGCCACGCCGCGCCCATCTCGATACCCCAGCCCCACGCTATGCATGGCGCTGGCACGTCCCAGCTTCGCGGCTTTCAGGTTCCAGCCAAACGCAAGTACGTCGTTTGACGGAGTGCCTTCGCCATGTTGATAGCCGAGAGCGGTCATGATCATGCCATCGGCATAGCCACTCTGTGCTGAACGCAGGAACCATTGAAACGCAGTCTGATAGTCCTTGCTGACGCCGTCTCCCTTCCGCAGGCAGAATGCCGTTTCGTACATCGACTCAGGGCTTCCCCTGGTTGCCCCTTCATGAAACCAGTGAAAAGCTTCAACGGCATCGGGAACGACCACTTCACCGCGCCGATAACAGAAGCCGGCATACAGGTAAGCTGGGATGAACCCTCCCTGGGCAGCTTTGCAATAACACCTGGCGACCTCGGCTGTGTTCGGTGTGTAGATCAGCTTTCTCTCGTGCAACATAGCCAGCCGATACGACGCCACTGCTACTCGATCCTCCGCAGCCTGGCGATACCAGTAGGCTGCTTCGCTGTAATTCTGCTCAGTACCGAGGCCTTGTTCATGGCAAATGCCCATGAACAGCTTGCCCTCAGGAGCGCCACGCCTGGCGCTCTTGCTGTAATTGACATAGGCATGATGAATGCTGGGCTCGGTTTGAATCCCGTGAGCGTAACAGCGGGCCACGAGCCAGGCAGCGTAGGGATCGCCCTCATCAGTCATCTGCTTCCAGCGGCGCAAATGCGTTCTGACCTGATCTCGAATCATGCTGTCATCATCGCGGCCTTCGTTGATGCTCTTCATGTAATGTTTCACCAACTGGCGAACTTCCTCAGCAGATTGATCATTGATGATCACTGGGGGAGTCAGTCGATAGTCTTGTGCGGCAGAGTAGCCAGTACACAGGCAAGAGATGGTAAAAATGGAGAGGCACTTCAGCCAGTTCGAGGTGCGCTTCATGGTTCGTACTCCCCTGTTAAGGTGTGAAATCTCTTGTTGGCAAGGGTAAGTTACCCTTGCGTACTGGTAAGATCACCGACTGGGGGTGGGTGCGACAGGATTATTGGGGGAAGTTGCCCGAATGAATGGGCTGACGGACATCGCAAGAAGCTATTTCTTTGAATTCAGGACTGCTTCGGCGAGGAGCCAGTTCTGGTGGAAGAGGGCGGCGGGGAGGTTGTTTTCTTTGCAGCAGTCGGTGATTTGCTGAAGCCGCCAACGACGGGTGTCTTCGTACTTGGGAATGAACTCGTCGGGGTATTTGGCTTTCATTTCCTGGTACATGGGGAGGAGTTCTTTTTCGGTGTCGAGGGGTTGTAGGCCGCCGGTGTCGACAATCTTGTTACCGGCGTAGACTTGGGCGAGTTTGAGGAGATCGACAGTCGGACGCATTTCAAGATGGAGATCCCAAACTCTGGCCGTTTTATCATCCGATGACGACACCACACGACGTCCATCAGGGCTGAACGTAGCAAATGTAACGTTATCTAAATGATGTAGTGGTGGGATTACTGCTTGCCCTGTCCTAGCATCCCAAACCCGAGCCGTTTTGTCATATGAAGCTGTCACTAAACAACTTCCATCGGGGCTGAATTCTGCTTTGTGTACACTTTGTAGATGTCGAAGTATGGGTGTGGCAGGTTGGCCAGTAATAACATTCCAAACCCTGGCTGTTTTATCCCAGGACGCTGTCACCACATAGAGCCCGTCAGGACTGAACTTTGCATATGTGACATTATCTAAGTGTTTAAGTGGAGGGCTTACTGCCTGCCCCGTTATGGCGTCCCAAACTCTGGCCGTATTATCAAATGACGCCGTAACCACTTGCCGACTATCCGAACTAAAGGAGGCATAATTGACAGCTCCATCATGTATTATTGGAGGGGTAACTGGTTCCCCAGTAGTGGCATCCCACACCCGGGCTGACTTATCACTAGATGCTGTAATTATTCGTCGTCCATCAAGACTGAATAATGCGGTTCGTACACTACCGTGATGTACAAGGAATGGAGTGACTGGCTGACCTGTAGTCGCATCCCACACCCGAGCCCTTTCATCAGAAGACGCTGTTACCACCTGTCGACCATCCGGGCTAAACGAGGCGTGATTGACAGCATTATTATGCATCAACGGTGAAGTAATCGGCTCCCCAGTATGCGCATCCCAGACTCGCGCGGTGTTGTCGGAAGATGCTGTGACAACGCGCCGACCATCAGGGCTGAACAAAGCAAAATATACCTGATTTCGATGTTGCAAAGGCGGTGTGACAGGTCGTCCTGTAGATGCATCCCACACGCGGGCTGTCTTATCAATGGATGATGTTACCACGTGCCGACTGTCAGGGCTAAACTCTACGTTTGACACTTGGCTTTGATGTTGTAACAACTGTGTCATCGGTTGCCCCGTACTGGTATCCCAAACCCTGGCTGTTTTATCCCAGGACGCTGTCACTATTCGCCGTCCATCAGGGCTGAATGAGGCGTAAAGCACAGCATGTTGATGTAGCATACTCGAAGTAACTGGCTGCCCCGTAGTTGCATCCCACACTCGAGCGGTATGATCTTCAGATGCAGTTAGCACCTGTCGTCCGTCAGGGCTAAAAGTAACATGATCCACATAGCCTTGGTGCATCATAGTTGAAGTAACTGGCTGTCCCGTAGTCGCGTTCCAAACACGAACTGAATAGTCTTTAGATTTAGTAACTATTCGAAGATTATCAGAACTAAATGTGGCATGTTCCACTGCGCTTTGATGTTGCATGGGTAGGGTAATCGGTTGCCCAGTGGTAGCGTCCCACACCCGAGCTGTCTTATCTAGAGACGCCGTTACCACTCTCCGTCCATCAGGGCTAAAAGAAGCATGAAACACGGCAGCTTGATGTTGCAATGCCGGAGCCATCTGTTCGCCGCTAATAGCGTTCCATATCCGGGCTGTTCCATCAAGTGATGCCGTTACAACACGTCTACTTTCGGGACTAAACGAGGCATGATTCACTGCGCTATGATGAGTCATTGCTGGGGTTATTTGGATGCCTGTGGTTGCGTCCCATACCCGAGCTGTCTTATCAATCGACGCCGATACTACACGCCGACCATCAGGACTGAACATTGCGCTTAATACAAGAGTTTGATGTCGCATCGGTGGGATAACAGCTTTCCCAGTATCTAACTCCCATACCTGAACCGTCCCAATATTAGATAGCGTCATTGCTTGACGGCCATTGGGACTGTAGGTTGCGATTCGCACATTTCCTTGATGTTTTATTGGCGGATAAATCGGTTTGCCGGTACTGGCATCCCAGACCTGGGCCATTATTCCAGATGCAGTTAGTAAATAATTACCATTGGGGCTAAATTCTGCTCTAACGACTTCATTTTGATGGGCCAGTATATGTCGATTGGAAAGATGATCCTTCAGCAAACCACGAAACGCGGCCAGTCGTTCACGTGTCATCCTTACCAGTTCAGGTTGATCACTGGCGATCACTAATGGCTGTGTAAACCAAAGCAACCCCGTGAAGTAATCGCCGGCATCAATTGCTTTTAGCCCTTCCCGATTCGCCTGTATGCCCAGTAACCGTTCCGCATGTTGCTTTTCTTTTAACGTCTCTTCGGCTTTTTGCTTGGCAGAGATCGCATTCCCATCAGCCCGATCTTTTTCATTGAGCGCCCACCAGGAAAGTAAGCTGGTTACTATCGTTGCGCTAATCAACAAAGCAGCAATCCCCGCAGTCAATCCTGCCACGATCGGATGTCGCCTGCACCATCGCCAAGTCTTCTCCACTCGTCCGAGAGGCCGAGCATGAACGGGTTCGTTGTTACCAAATCGCCTCAGTTCCTCTGCCAGTTCTTTTGCATCAGAATATCGCCTTCCCGGCTCTTTACTCAAACACTTCAAACAAATCGTCTCCAAATCCAGCGGTACCTCGCGGCGTATTTCCCGTATCGGCAGCACGTTTTCGGTTCGCACCTTCTCCAACGTCACCAGAAGCGATTCACGGGGAAACGGTGCGTGGCCGGTTAGGGCACAGTAGAGCGTGGCACCCAGGCCGTAGACATCCACTAGTGGCGTCAGCTTTTCGTTCTTAAGCGATGCCTGTTCGGGAGACATGTAGGCGGGGGTGCCCACGGGAACGCCGGCGATGGTTTCGTGGCCGTGGCCTTCGATGGGGCGGGCGAGGCCGAAGTCGCTGATCTTGGGTTCGCCCTGGGCATCGAGAAGGATATTGTCAGGCTTCAGATCACGGTGGACGATCTGCTTTTCATGCACTGCCTGCAAACCTCGTGCTATCTTGATGAACATCTCAGCAGCGGCACGGGGTGACAAGACACCGACCGAATCAATCTGCTTCTGCAGGCTGTTCCCTTTTACCAGTTCCATCGCCAGATAAAGGTTTCCATCGAAATCGCCGCTTTCGTAGATCTGCACGACGTTGGGATGATTCACCGAAGCGACCGCCTCCGCTTCGCGGCGAAAGCGTGATTTGAAGTTCTCAGCTGAGGCTTCGTCTCGAATCTTCTCCTGCCTGATGAGCTTGATCGCCACATCTCGATTGAGAAGCAGGTGCTTTGCCTGGTAGACGACCCCCATACCGCCCTGGCCAATGAGATCGAGAATCTCGTAGCCGGGGATAACGGGCAGCGCCTCGCCGGCACGGTTGAAGATCTCACGAATACGTGCCCCCAACAGCAGGCCGTATTCCGCTTCGTAACTCTTCTGTGCCGGTTTCTTGCCAAGTTGTTTGAGCAGTCGCACTTCTGTTTCGAGGAGTGCCACCAGTTCATTGGGCAACTTGGCTATTTCCGGATAGCGTGTGAGATAGTCGAGCACCTTGATCGGTTGCCCCGCACGCAGCCTCAACTCCAGATCACTATGCAACAACTCCATCAGGAGCCGCCAGCGTGAAAGCCCGTCGCCTTGCAGAAAGGCTTCGGGATCGGGGTTCTTGCCTTCTTTGAACGCCTTTTCAAACTGGTAGATGGCATCGCCTATGAGTGAGGAATCGTCCTGCCATTGAAGTGTGGTATCAGCCATTTTGCCATCCCAGGCCTGAACCTATTGGGCCTTCATCGTACACGATTTCAATCTGCATCCAAGAGCTTAAAGAGTTGCTCCCGGAACTGTTTGACTAGTTGTTGCACCATACGGCTGGAGAAGCCAACTTCCTGGGCAACCTTGTCGATCGAGTGCCCTTCCTTAAAGAGGGTAATCATACGCTGACGTCTCCTTCGTATGAGGAGAGTGCTCTGTTCGATATTTCCTTGAGCATGGCTTCGACTCCCTGTCCTTCTGATGAAGTGTTTCGGGTACTTTACATGAGGTCTATGATTTGGGGATCATTCAAATAATGCTCCGCCAAGCGTTCAGGCGACATACCAATGCACGATGCCAGGAAGAGAGCTCGTGCCAGTGAGGGCTTCTGACCAAGGTAGGTAATTAAGACAATGAGAAAACACAACGCTGCGAGGGTTCCGAGTAACCAAGCCATATGAGGAATCTCTCTAAACATCAGGCAACCCAACGTCATAAACACGCCAATAATACTCATCCAGGTTCGCAGAAATCCTTTCAGAATCGACTTTCCAGAAAACGGAATGCTGGTTTCAATTCGGACACCATCACAGTTCCAGATGCAGTAAGTGCCGTTTGGAATAATGGGTACGTAATCAATATGCCCGAACTTGGTAGCGACGTAAAAGAGCCCCTTCACACAATCTGTTTTGCCGTAGAAACGACTTCCGAAAGCTATAGCGTGCATAGAGCTGACTCCAAAGTTGAGAAAATCAGGGAAATACAAGACTGCAAGAAACTGAAATTAAAGACCAGGCCCAAGTCAAATATCACCATTTTCAGGCCAATCCAATATGCCAGAACATTACATAACTTTAATCCGCATCCAAGAGTTTAAAGAGATGTTCCCGGAACTGTTTGACAACTCGTTGCACCATGCGGCTGGAGAAGCCAACTTCCTGAGCTACCTTGTCGATCGAGTGCCCTTCGAGATAGAGTTTGATCATCTGAAGTTGATCGCCCTCGAAGTTGGCTAGTGATTTGTTGAGCAGCTCATTGAGCATCGCTTCATCTTCGGGGCCGGGGCCGCTACCGGCTTTCTGCCAGTCTTCAAAGGTGACGTGGTCAGTTTCATTTCGCTTCTGGCGGCGCAGATCGCGGTTGCGATTGATGCACTTCTTCAGGGTGATGTGGGTGAGCAGACCATAAACCTGACCCCAATTATGCAGCGAGAACTCATCCCGATCCTGCCGGGCGAAGAACGACTGGAAGACCGACTGAGCCACGCTTTCGGGGTCAGCCTTGGCCCCCAGCTTGGGGTCGAGCTTGGTGGTGGCCAAGCGAACCAATCCATCGACGAAACGATAGTAAATCTTGCCCGCCGCCTCCTGCTGACCGGCTTCCAGGCCCTGAAAGAGATTATCGAACGAAGGTGAAGCAACAGAATGAGACATGGCATTACTCGATAAATGGAAAGTCCATCTATACCATCACCGTTTCGTAGTTCCAAGCGACAAACATTTTCATAAATCGAAAATCGCATGGGTAAGATGGACTTTCAGAGAAGCATGAAAGTTCTCTACTTAACATTACGAATAGCAAACCCGACGAAGTGAAGTAATGTCAGGCTGAGAAGGAATGTTTGCTGAACACTCTGAAGTAATAATCGATTCCTTGTCGTTTGTTCCTGCCAAGGGTGATTCTCCTATTGGATGATGGCTCTCCGCAGAATGGGTTTGCGGTAGAATCGTCGAACGTTACGAGGAGAATTTCTATGATCCGCCGAAGTTGGTTGGTTGTGGCGCCCTGGCTGGTACTGCTGGCGTTTGCTGATGTATCTGCGCTCAAGGCAGCTCCATCGTCAGCGACAGTTGAGTTTCTGGTGCTGGTGCGAACGGAACATCCCATGAAGCCACAGGATCGTGCCGATGTCACAATTCGTGACAAAATCACGCATAAAGTTGTGGCCACGGGACGCACGGATGTTCTTGGTGAATGGGTATTGCACTTGAAGCCGGGCTACTATCTGGTGGAGGCGAAAAAAGGTCGATTGACTGGCGCAGCAGATCTACATCTGAACCCTGCCCCCAAAGCTCGGATCACTATTGTTGTTCGCTGATGTGTCAGTTCGCTGGCATTGTATCCAAAAGACTCTGACGATGGATATCGTCAGAGTTCATGTTCGCACGGCAATTGTCATATTACCTACAGACTCGAACCTAATTGTCGATCAAGAGCAGTAGCTGGTCGATCCCATCAAGGACCACGATTATCCAGTAGAAATACTGACAACTTGTGTTAGGCTGTGAACGAGAATGCGACTTCAATCCAAGGTGTTGCCACTAAAGTTAACTCGCTGATCTTTCATCACGGTGCAAGCATGGCAGAAACTACCGTCAACTGGCAGGGGCAATCTTCCGTCTATGGCGAGATCCTCTATCGCTTTGAGAAAGCTTATCAGGAAGGAAAGAATCCTGATCCCGATGCGTTTCTTCAGGGCGAGGGAGAACTACGTTGGCGATTGCTTGTGGAGTTACTGTACAGCAACCTGGAACTCAAGCTGCGCGACGGACAGAGCTTGCGGGTAAAGGACTACCTGGCAAAATACCCCGAGCTTGCACAGCATCCTGATGATGTCTATTCGTTAATCGCTCTGGAACTCAAACACTTGCGGCAGTTAGGGAAGCAGCCTGGCTTCCAGCAGTATCAAGCGGAGATGGGTACCATTCTGGGCAGTCGGTTGACGGGCCTTTTTGAACAGAACCATGATGCACAGCAAGACATGAACCTTCGGAAAGTGATAGCGGGGCGCTATACGTTGGTCAAAACGCTGGGCCAGGGTGGCATGGGCACGGTTTATCTGGCGGAGCAGACCGAGCCGGTCAAACGGCAGGTCGCCCTGAAACTCATTAGTGGCGGTATTGATTCCCGAAACTACATCACCCGTTTTGAAGCCGAACGCCAGGCCCTGGCAATGATGGATCACCCCAACATTGCCCGTGTCTACGATGGAGGCACAACTGATCTACAGCAGCCCTACTTTGTCATGGAATTGGTGCAAGGCATTCCCATCACCAAGTATTGTGACCAGCATCGGCTTAATCCCAAGGCGAGGCTGGAGTTGTTTGTCCTCATCTGCCAGGCCGTGCAGCATGCACATCAGAAGGGGATTATTCACCGCGACTTGAAGCCTGGCAATGTGCTGGTCACCAAGGTTGAGGGTAAACCTGTGCCCAAGGTAATCGACTTCGGCTTGGCGAAGGCAACCGAGCAGCCACTGACGGATGAGACGATTGAAGAACGGGGGGCTGTCGGCACGCCAGCGTACATGTCGCCTGAACAGGCTGACCCCGCAAACTTTGATGTTGATACACGCACCGATGTTTATGCCCTGGGGGTGATACTTTACGAACTGCTGACTGGTCACACGCCGATCGATGCTAAACAGTTCCGCCGTGGAGCATTACTGGAAATGCTCCGGATGGTTCGTGAAGTCGATCCGCCCAAGCCGAGTACGAAACTGAGTTCAGCCGAAGAACTGCCGAGTATCGCCGCCAACCGTGCCGTGGAGCCCAAGGAACTCCTCTCTTGGGTCCGAGGCGACATTGACTGGATCGTGATGAAGGCGTTGGAGAAGGATCGTAATCGGCGGTACGAAACAGCCAATGGCTTCGCCGCCGATGTCCAGCGTTACCTGTGTGGAGAGCCAGTGTTGGCCCATCCACCGAGTCGGTGGTATCGGGTGAAGAAGTTTGTTAAACGGCATAGGGGGACGGTGGTGGCGGCAGGGTTGGTAGCATTGTCATTGTTGGTGGGAATCATTGGGGCAACATGGGGGCTGATGGAGGCCAAGGAACAGGAAGCATCTGCACGCCAGGCACAACATAAAGAAATTGCTCAAAGGATCCGGGCTGATGATCAGGCGGAGAGAGCGATTAATGAGCACAAAGCCTCGCAGCGATTGTTAGCCTTGCAAGCCAATCGTGAAGGATTGCGATTGTACGATGCGGGAGATCACTTTGGAAGTTTGCTCTGGTTGACACAGCCACTTGTGGTGGCAGGGAATCTATCCGACGTGGCGCAGATGACACGTGAGCGATTGGGAGCCTATCGAGGTTTCCAAATGCAACACGTGGCCTTGCAGCAGATTGTCATTCATCATGACAAAGTGCTTCATGCTGCGTTCTCTCCAGATGGACGTCGCATCGTTACTGCATCCTGGGACAAAACGGCCTGCGTATGGGACACGACTACCGGAAAACCGGTTACTACACCTCTCACCCATCAAGAAGGCGTACGGTACGTTACATTCAGCCCGGATGGAAGACGTGTGCTCACGGCATCGGACGACAATACTGCATGTGTGTGGGACGCAGCCACCGGACAACTTGTTGCCTCACCGCTCACCCACCATAGTGCTGTGTATCAAGCGGAGTTTAGCCGTGATGGACAACGCATTGTCACGGCGTCAGAAGATGGGACGGCACGGATATGGGACACAGCAACCGGGCAACCTCTTACTCCGCCGCTCACTCATCAAAAAAAAGTGGTGTCTGCAATCTTTAGCCCAAATGGACGTTTCGTCGTTACTGCTTCTGGTGATCATACAGCCCATGTATGGGACTCGATTACCGGACAACCCGTTACCCCACCACTTACCCACGAAGGCTATGTATCTTATGCAGAGTTCAGTCCAGATGGACGTCGCGTCGTTACAGCCTCTGAAGACAACACTGCTCGTATATGGGACTCGACTACCGGACAACCACTGACTCCGTCATTTGTTCATCAAGGCAATGTGTTATCCGCAAAGTTCAGCCCGGATGGACAACGCATCCTCACGGTATCACTTGATGGGGCGATCAGGGTGTGGGATTGTAGATCTACCCATTTCGTTACTCCTTTACTAATTATTCAATCTGGAGCATGGCACGCAGAGTTCAGCCCGGATGGTCGGCGCATCGTGACGGCATCTGGCGACAAAACGGCGCGCGTTTGGGATTCTACCACCGGGCAGCCACTTACCCCGCCACTCGCCCATCAATATGAGGTACACCACGCTAAGTTCAGCTCGAATGGACGACTAGTCGTTACTGCATCCTACGATAACACGGCCCGCGTGTGGGATACAACAAGTGGGAAGCAAGTTGTTCCTTTGCTCACGCATAAAGCTGGTGTACGGTGTGCAATAGAAAGCAATAATGAACAACGAATCAATACTGCATTTGAAGACGATACAGACCTAATGTGGCATACAGCAGCCGTGCAACCGCTTTCTTCTCTACTCGCTCAACAAAGAAAAGTGCACTCTGCAGAGTTTAGCCCAGATGGGCGACGCATCGTCACGGCATCTGGCGACAAAACGGCGCGCGTTTGGGACTCAAGTACCGGACAACCCGTTACCCCACCGCTTAGCCATGATAATTATGTATCATATGCCACGTTTAGCCCAGATGGACGGCGTGTCATCACAGCATCTGGCGACAAAACGGCGCGCGTTTGGGACTCAAGTACCGGACAACCCGTTACCCCACCGCTTAGCCATGATAATTATGTATCGTATGCCACGTTTAGCCCAGATGGACGGCGTGTCGTCACGGCATCTGGCGACAAGACGGCGCGCGTTTGGGACTCAAGTACCGGACAACCACTATCCCCGCCACTAACTCACTCTAGTAATGTGTTTCATGCAGAGTTTAATTTTGATGGAGGACATGTTGTAACTGCATCTGGCGACAAAACGGCTCGCGTTTGGGACGCTTCTACTGGACAACCACTTACTCCGCCGCTCACCCATCGATACGCAGTGTGTCATGCCTCCTTTAGCCCGGATGGAGGACGTGTTATTACGGCATCCCTTGACAGAACAGCACGCGTTTGGAACGTGATTTCCGGACAGCCACTGACTCCGTCATTAGCTCATCAAGGCCTTGTTTTATCCGCAAGGTTTAGCCCAGATGGACAACGCCTTGTCACTGCAGCTGATGACAAAACGGCACGCGTATGGGATGCTGCTACTGGACAACCACTTACTCCACCACTCGAACATCGATATGAGATTGTCCGCGCTAGATTCAGCCTGGATGGGCTACATGTTATTACAGAATCCCACGACGCCTCAGCAAGCGTTTGGGATTTGCCAGTTGATGATCAACCCATTGCCGACATTCTCCACCTCGCCCAAGTTTACTCTGACCACAAGATTGACGACACCGGCGTCCTCCAACCGCTCGACATCGAAAAAGAACTTCTCCCATGGTACCAGGAGCTGAAAGCCAAATACCCTGAGGAATTCATTCCCAACTACGAAGACATCCACCGTTGGCGGCTCCAGCAGATCGCCGACTGTTGCAACGAAAATAACCTTCCCGCTGCCCTCTTCCACCAGCAATGGCTCCTGGCTGAATCAGTCGTTGAATCAACAACAGCAAAAAGACCAGTGCGAAAACTGCCGACCAACCAAAAACCAACAAGCCCGAAGAAGTAAAGAAATGGCAGTCCGAGAAGGCCAAGCTAACCGCCGTGCTCGAAAAATCCAAGAAATGATGTCGCCCAGCGGCCTCCAATAGTGATCTTTCTCTTGAACAGAAAGTGTTTACCCATCATTTGAGGCACTCGTCATGTCCTGCAAACGACCAACGGCGTTGAAATTGGAAGTCCTGGAAGATCGTTCTCTTCTATCCGTTGTTCCCTTCGCCGAATTGACAGAGGGCAATGCAGCGGCGTGGAGTACCTTTGCTTCCGATGGAGCAGCCGCCAGCCTGAGCAATGATACCACCAAAGTGGCAGCGGGCTCACAGTCACTTCGGTTCGAAACGCAGTCGGGGTTTGATACGGGTATTGTTTTGAATACCGGCGCTGATTCCTGGGATATCACCAGTTTCAAACAGCTCGCTTTCTGGACCTACTCGATTAACAATACCCCTCTTGGCTTCCAAGGCAATCAACCAGTCGTGGTGCTATCCAGCGCGACCGGCAGTTATCGCTACACGCCTACCAATCAAGATATGCTGAACCAGGGCTGGCAGAAGCATCACATTCCGCTGGCTGGCGACGCCTTCTGGCAACGACAAACCATTGGCACGCCCGATCTGGCGAACATCACTTCTCTCGAAATCCATCAGGATACCTGGGATTACGCCTTCACCGTCTTCTACGATGGCATGCAGTTCAGCACTCGGGACGTCACTGATTTGCCCGTAGCTGGTCCCAATGCGCCGGCCGGCGTAACGGCAGGGGCGGTCACACCCCGTATTCTGCTCTACGCTTTCAATCCCATCATGGAGAACTTTGGCGGCCAACGGCTCAATACGGTCTATGGCTGGCAGGATCCCGTAACTCTCACTCAACAATCCATCGCCGATCTGACGTCCAGCAGCCACGGCATGTACCGTCCGCAGATTGTTCAAACGATCATCGCCGATCAACAGCCTTACTTCACCGATGGATTCCAGCATACAGATGCGAGCTTTGTGCAGGCCTGGGCCAACCGAGATTTCCATGCCGGCTTCATGTTCGATTACACTCGCTTCATTCAAGAGAACGACCTGGCCAACCGGGTTGATCGTGGCGAGATCGACGAAGTCTGGATCTACGCTCCACCGATTAACGGCATGTGGGAATCGGCCATGGCAGGCAAAGATGCTTTCTGGGTCAATGGACCAACCCAGACGGGAGGCAACCGAGCTTTCCCCATCATGGGTTTGAATTACGAGCGAGGCGTGGGTGAAGCGATTCACTCGTTTGGCCATCGTGCGGAAGGAACGATGGATCATGCCTATGCCACGATTCAAAACGATCCCAACAACACCTGGCATCGGTTTACCCAGATCGAAAAGAATGCACCGGGCCAGGGTGGCGTGGGGAATGTGCATTTCCCTGTCAATGGCACTGGCGATTACGATTACGATAACAGCCGAAGTGTAACGAGCAACGCCAGCGACTGGTATAACTACCCGACTTTCACTGGGGCCACCCAGTTGATCAATGCCCGTGCCTGGTCGCCGACTCATCAAGACCCTCAGCGTGAATACCTGAACTGGTGGTATGATCACATGCCCCACGTCGCTGGTCGCACGGCGGATTTCCGCCTGAACAACTGGTGGAGGTACATTGGTGATCTGGACGCCTTCAAGAACACCAGCAAATCACTTTATGGAACAGACGGCACCGGCCGAGCCTGGCTGACTGGCGTGAGCGAGGGAACCACCGTTTCAGGGATGCTCAACCTGGGTGGCGATACCTTGATCGACGGTATCGTCGGCAGAATGGATCTCTACGTCGATGGTGTCTACCAATCAAGCGATGACATCGGACCTTTCACGTTCAAGTTCGATGCCGGCACGCTGAGTGCCGGAGCGCATACGATTCAGGTGCGAGCCTTCGAGGTGCAAAACAATACCGAGACTGATTCCTCCGTCATCACGGTGCAAACAGGCGGAGCACCAGCGAATCATGCTCCACAGATCAACCAGAGCAGTATTACACTCGCTTCCATCAACGAAGACGTATTAGCGAGTGCTGGAATCACAGTGCTGCAACTTGTCCAATCGGCCAATATCACTGATGCCGATTTGGGAGCTTTGCAGGGTATCGCTATCACTTCTGCCCCCACGATGGGTGGTATGTGGCAGCACTCTGTCAATAGCGGCAGCACCTGGTCCAACCTCGACGGGGTGTCAGAGTCCAATGCACGCTTGTTGGCTGTTGACGGCAGCAAGTCGCTCATCCGATTCGTGCCGTTTCATGATTTCAGTGGCACGGTGTCTCTCGCTTTCAAAGCCTGGGATCGAACTGCTGGGACGAGTGGCACCACGGCTAACGTGACCGTCAACGGGGGAAGTTCTGCTTTCAGTTCAGGCCTGGTAACTGCCCAGTTGTCAGTAGTTGGTCTGAATGACGCCCCCGTGTTGAATGGCGTAAGCAACCTGCTTACCTCCATCAATGAAGATGACTCCGCCAATACCGGTGATCTGATCAGTACCCTGGCAAATGCCAATCGTATTACAGATGTCGATTCGAACGCCCTGTATGGCATTGCCATCACTTCGACGTCGTCAACGGGAGGAATCTGGCAGTACTCGTTGAACGATGGAGCAAGCTGGATGAATGTCGGCCTACGCAGCGAGAGCTCTGCCTTGCTCCTGGCCGCTGAACCGGGCAACCGCGTTCGTTTTCTCCCGGGTGCAGGCGGAAGTCGATTCATCTCCAATGTTAACTATTACGGGCCTGCCAGTTTCCAGTACCGTGCCTGGGATCGCACCAGCGGAGTCAATGGCGGGCTTGCCAATTCTACACTCAATGCAGGCACCACTTCTTTCAGTCCAGGTATCGCCACAGCAAACTTGACTGTCATTGCCGTGAATGATGCACCGGTGCTGACGCTGGGCAAGCGGACGATCTCCATCAAGCGGAACAGTAGTGCAACGCTAACCGGATCCGAAGCCATCACTCTATCTGATGTCGATGCGGGCAACGGCATTGTTCGCATCACGTTGACGGTGCAACAGGGGATCAGCCGGGGTCAATTGTCGATTTCGGGCCGAGGCACGCTATCGGCCCTATCGGGCAACAATAGTGGGTCGCTGACCTTGGAGGGCACTATTACCGCGATTAATGCTGCACTGAAGCGAGTGACCTTCAAAGCCAAATCGGGTTTTGTTGGCAGAGCCGATCTTACCATAATGGCCGATGATCTTGGGAAGAATGGCTTGGGAGGAAACAAGACTGCTACCGATGCGATTCGAGTGAACATCGGGTAACCAGTCGTCTCATCGAAACAAGGACCAACGATTCCATCAGAATGTATTTGGCCTGCACCCTTAAACGGACCCTGAATGGGTGTTAGTAAAACAGCTCAGGAAGCAGGAAAGGGGCAGTCATGAAGCATACATAGCATTAGCCCGAGCAGATCATAGGTCTGCTTCGTCAGGCAGAAGTAGAGTTAGCGAAAGATCAACAGAACCAGGAAATAAGCCGCAAGCTTGGTATCTCAGAGCTGACCTGCCCCTTAGAACGGATTGCAATCTTCGCTGCTGCGGCGACACAAGCTAAAGATCCATTTGGCATGGTAGTCTTTCAGCAATGGGAAAAGAAGGCTCCGAGAGACACGGGAATGATAGGAGGTCGTGCCAGATTTGAATTCGCCTTGAAGATGGGCAGCTTGTCGTTACAGCCTCTGACGACTACACAACACGGGTGTGGGATGCTGCAACTGGTCAGCCTGTCACGCCTCCTCTGAAGCATCAAAATTGGGTAAGGCATGCTTCATTCAGCGCAGAAGGGCATTTTGTTGTTACGGCTTCTCGTGACCATACAGCACGCGTGTGGGACGTGAATACGGGCCAACCAATATCACCATCCCTCGTTCATTATTCATTTGAAAATAAAGCCTCATTCAGCGTTGATTCACAATAGATTATCACGTCGGAAATGGGAGAAGCACATGTATGGGAATTACCTGTAGATAATCGCCCTATGGCCGATCTTTGTCGCCTTGCCCAGGTATACTCCAACCACAAGATTGACGAGACCGGAGGCCTGCAGCCACTTGATGTACACAAGGAACTCCTGCCCTGGTACAAAGAAATGAAGCTGAAGTATCCCCTGGAGTTTGAACCCACTTTTGGAAATTCCCGACGTTGGCGGGAAAATGAAGTCGCTCGGTGCTTCAAAGAACGCAACCTCCCCGCCGCCTTCTTCCACCAGAATTGGCTTCTGGCGGAAGCGGTGCAGGAAGCGGCAGGGGCGAAAAAGAAATAAGCAGGCTGAGAATACTGAGAAAGGTAGCTAGAGCCTGTTATGAACTTATCTGTAAGCAGATGCCGATGTTAGGTCAATGAAG
>DAOMFV010000104.1:0-18381 GCA_035430005.1 Gemmatales bacterium | reverse complement strand
GTCGCCTTCGCCCGGGAGGATGCGGTCGGCAGCGGGTGCCATCTCCCGGGCGATGCCGGAGAGATCACAGAGCTGAACAGCGAAGAGGTTCTCTTTAGTCAGATAAGCCAAGTCTTCATACTTGCTCGGCCCGGTGTAATAGTGGAAGGCATCGAAACAAAGGCCGAGGTTTGGGGAGCCAATGGAATTGGTAAGCACCGCAGCGGTGGGCAGGCTGCTGCACCAGCGTGTCGTGCTGCGGAACTCCAGGGCCAGACGAACATTGAACGAGGAGGCCAAGTCTGTCGCCTGAGAGAGGGCGGCTTGCACCCGTTCGAAGTCGTTACTATCAATGCGTTCAGCCACATCAGGCACGATGAGCATTGTGGGAATGTCCAACTCTTGGCAGATACTGAGCCGGCGCTGGAATTGATCAAACTGGATACGCCGCTCTTCCCCTTGAGTGAGGAGCAAACCACCCTGATAAGCAGCCCCGACGAGCTTGACATTCCTTTCAGCCAACAGTTTCTTGACAGCGGAAGGCGATGCCCATGCTCCTTTTCCTTCGAGGTAAGTCTCCAGTTTGGTGAGCCAGACTTCCAGAGCATGACAGCCCGCATCGGCACAGGCGCTGATATCATCAGCGAGAGTGCCAGTCAGGGTAGTGACGCAGCTCAGGGCAATTTGCATGTGTGTTAGTAACTAGGAGCTAAAAGATAGTAGCTAAGTAACCCAACACAAGTCATTAGGTGGCACAGACATTCCTGTCTGTGTCGGCCAGACAGGAATGTTTGGCCCAGCACCCAATTTCTTTTGCAAGAGAACTTAGTAAGCAGACGCTTTTATCCTATAGCTTTGGGGGTGTCGTGTCGTTGGGCGGTTCATTCGATTTGTTGATACCTTTCTACGCTGTTCTGCTGTATTCTGGCTCCTGGCTTCTGGATTCTTGATCATGCTCAATCGACGACAATGGGTACAAACGCTGGCAGGTCTGGGTATCGGCTCAGCAACTTTTCAGCGGGCGCTGGCTACGCAGGCCACCAGTCAACCGCCTGCTGCTGCTGCCACTGAGGTTACTGCTGAAATGATCCAGCAAGCCGAATGGATCGCCGGTGTGACGCTGACCGAGGCTGAGCGAAAGCGATTAGCGCTGGCCATGACACAGCAGTTGCGATCGTTTGAGCAACTACGACAAGTGTCGGTACCCAATCATGTACCTCCTGCCCTCGTGTTTCAGCCCATCGGCGCACATGAAGGGCAACGTGAACTGAGCAGCATCAGCCTGACACTACCATACTCCGTGAGCAAGCCTTCCACCGATGAAGAGCTGGCGTTCTCGTCGGCCATCACTCTGAGCCATCTCATTCGCACAAGACAGATTAGTTCCAAAGAGCTGACGCAGTTCTATCTCAAACGTTTGAAGCAGTACGACCCGGCGCTACTCTGTGTCATCAGTCTTACCGAAGACCTTTCCCTCAAGCAGGCAGAGCAGGCTGACAACGAGATCGCCCATGGTAACTATCGAGGCCCGCTGCATGGCATACCCTGGGGAGCCAAGGATCTGATCGCCTATCCGGGTTACAAGACAACGTGGGGTGCCGGCCCGTTCAAAGAGCAGACTTTGAACATGAAAGCTACCGTGACCCGCAAGCTCGAAGAGGCGGGGGCAGTAATGATTGCCAAGCTCACGCTCGGTGCCCTGGCCATGAACGATGGCTGGTTTGGCGGCCAGACTCGCAACCCGTGGAACAATAAGCAAGGCTCCAGCGGTTCCTCAGCCGGGTCAGCGTCAGCTACGTCAGCTGGGCTGGTGGGTTTCGCCCTCGGTACTGAAACGCTAGGCAGCATCGTCTCGCCGAGCACCCGTTGTGGCACTACGGGTCTGCGGCCCACCTTCGGACGAGTCAGTCGGGCAGGGTGCATGGCCCTGGCCTGGAGCATGGATAAGATCGGCCCACTGGCCAGAAGTGTCGAAGACTGTGCCTTCATCTTCAACGCTATTCAGGGACACGATCCGGAAGACCCCAGTACTGTCGATAAAGGCTTCCGCTATCCGGCATCCCGTAGCCTTTCCTCGATGCGTGTCGGCTATGTCGCCAACAACCGCAAGATCGAGGAGCGGGAAGAACTGCGTGTGCTTCAGGAACTGGGCGTACAACTGGTGCCCATCAAGCTGCCGAGCAATATACCCGTCAATGCGCTTTATTCCATTCTCACAGCCGAAGCAGGAGCTGCCTTCGATGATCTCACTCGAAAGGGTATCAAAGAAGGCATTGGTGCTTGGCCGGCGACGTTCCAGCAGGCACAGTTCATTCCGGCAGTCGAATACATAAGAGCCAATCGGGTGCGAACGCTGCTGATGCAGGAGATGGAAAAGTGCATTGCTGACGTTGATCTCTATGTAGGTGGAAATGATCTGATACTCACCAACTTCACCGGCCATCCCCAGGTGGTGATGCCGTTCGGCTTCCGCAAGTCTGCGGATGGAACGGAAACGCCGGGAGCGATCACGTTCACAGGCAAACTCTTTGGGGAAAGCGACTTATTGACGGTGGCCCATGCCTTCCAGGTGAAGACGGGCTATCATCTGCGTCACCCGGATATGAGCAAGCTAAAGCCTATTATGAGCTAAGCCGCCAGCTTCTGCTTCGACTGTAGCAGTTCCAGCAGATGTTCCACCGCTCGCTGGCAGGCACCCGCTCTGGCCACGCCCTGTTTTACCTGTTGCATCTGATCAATCGTTGCCTGGCGTGATGGCTCATCCTTCAGCCAGTTGATCATCAGAGGGGCCATCGATGCGGAGGCATCCTTGTTGACCAGGAACTCCGGCGTCAGTTCTTTCTCAGCCAGCAGATTGATCAGGCTGATGTAGCGGGCATGCTTGAAGATCTTCACTAGCGGGAAGAGCATCTTACTCACTTTGTAGACAGTGACTGTTGGTATGGTGGCGTTCAACAGTTCGAGGCTGACCGAACCGGAAACAGCCAGGCACACTTCACCGAGATGGATGATCTCCGGAGTGCGTCCCAGGTGAACTTCTATGGGCAGCTCAGGATACTTCTTGAGTTGCTCATGTATCCAGTCAGCCTGTTGAGCTTTGAAGCCAGCCACGAGGAAGCGAACCCCCGGCTCTGCCTTCTGTATCAATTGGGCACTTCGCAGCATCATGGGCATGTTATCGTGAACTTCATGGGTACGGGAACCGGGCAAGAGAGCCACGATACGACCGGGACGGGAACGTTGTTCAGCGAGGAAGGTGGGATCAAGCACTTGCTTGCTCAGGGCATCGAAGTAGGGGTGGCCGATAAAAGAACAGGTGACGCCACGTTCCTGGTACCAGGTTGTTTCAAAAGGCAGGTTGCAGAAGACGTGATCGACCCATTTCCTCATTCGCTTCACCCGGTGTGTCGCCCAGGCCCAGATTTGGGGAGGCACGAACCAGTAGACCGGAATGCCTCGCTGATGAGCAGCCTTGGCCATGTGCCAATGGAAGCCGGGGTAGTCGACAAGGACCAACGCATCGGGTCGATGCGTTTCCAGATGTTTGACAGCTTGATGGAACAGCCGATAGAACTGGGGCAGGGCAACAATGACCCGGCTGATCCCCATCACTGCATGTTCGGCCAGCGGGTAGAGTTGAGCCTGCCCCTCAGCCACCAGGCGCGGGCCGCCAAAGCCATCAATCTGGACATTCGGCACGGCGGCACGCAGAGCAGCGGCGAAATTGCTGCCATGCAAGTCGCCACTCGGTTCGCCGGCGCTGATGAAGATACGCATGCAGTAGAGTTCCTTCGGTGGAACTGGGATATACCATGAAACGGGGTATATCAGCAAGGTCTGTAGACGCGGCTGGAAGCCGCGTCAGCGGGGATATTGAGAATATCACATAGTCTCTGCTGACGCGGCTGGAAGCCGCGTCTACTAGAGTCCAACCCGGCCCATTGCCAGAGTGACAAACGCCTTGCCCAGTGCTTCTCCAGCCACAGCAGTATCGGCACACAACTTCTGCCAGTCAGCAGGCGAGGTTCCTGGCAGCATCGGGTCGGTGGCAGCTTCGATGTACGCCTTGGCCTTGGGTTCCGTGCCGCTAGGCCGCAGGGCGACCTTCGCGTTGCCTTCGACATGGAAGATCAACAGGTTGCGGCTGGCCCGATCGGTGTCGCCCTTGATCGGCCCAAAGCGGCTCTCCTCGTTCCAATAATCGACGACCTTCGTTACCTTGCGGCCACCAATTTCCTTGGGATGATCATTCCGCATGGAGGCGAGCATGGCCAGCATCTGTTGTTTACCGAGGATGCCCGTCATGATGAGGTTCTGCAAGCCGTTCCAGAAGTAGCCATAAGTACGGTTGAGGTACTCGAGATAATCGAGGACGGAACGTCCTCGTCGTTTCTGGAAGAGTGCCAGTTCAGCCAGCAGGAGACTGGGACCGCCTGAATCCTTGTCTCGAATCTCCGACGTTGCCATCGCCCCGTGGCTTTCTTCGGTAGCCATCACCATATCGTTGGGCCGACCAGTGATGTCAGCAAACTTGCCATGCATTTCAAGTTGATTGAGTACATCGGCATGGTACTTGAAGCCGACGAGCAGATCGTCGACCAGTTGCACACCGAACTTTCGAGCAATTCTGCCGATCTGGCTCGTGGTGACAGTTGTGGTGATGACTAACGGTGAAGCACTGAGCCGGCCCTGTACCTGGTACTGCTCCAGCCGGAAGTGAGTGAGCAGGGCGGCGATCTCGTTGCCGGTGACGTAGCGCCACTTGCCATCATGAGGGATCATGGTGCCAATACGGTCGGCGTCAGGGTCGGAACTCAGGACCAGGTCAGCCTTGTTTTCGCTGGCGAGCTTGAGGGCTTCGTCCATCGAGGCGGGCACTTCAGGGTTCGCGGATTTGACGTTGGGAAACTGGCCATCTGGTGTTTCCTGGTTGGGCACCGGAATCACATCGAAGCCTTGCTTGATCAGAGCTTCCTGCACCGTCATGCTGCCCACGCCATGCAGGGGGGTGTAGACGATCTTGCATTCGCCGGGCACCGGGGGATTGATCAGCCTCTGCTTGCCGATGAGATCGATGTATCCTCGGTGGATGCTGTCATCGATGAACTTGATTAGCCCCTGTTTGACGGCATCGTTCCAGGCCATCGTGTGGATGGTCTCGACCTGATCGACCATGTCAGCCATGATCTGATCATCGGGAGGTACTGGCTGAGCGCCAAACTCTTCGTAGAACTTGCCGCCGTTGTCATCGGGTGGGTTGTGGGAGGCGGTGAGGTTCAAGCCGCCCTGGGCCTTTAGTTGGCGGATGGCGAACGACAGCTCTGGCGTAGCCAGGTATCGTGTCGATTCGGGTGGCAGCACCCAGCAGCGGATACCGTTGGCGGCATAGACCCGTGCAGCGAGGTGAGCCATGTCCTTGGAAGAGAGGTTCATCACCGGGTTGGGCAGGGCCGGGTTGTACTGTTTCTTGGCATCCTTGAAGCAGCGGACATCGTAGGCAACCGCTACTTGAATCTGGCCCGCACCGGGGAACTTCTCCTTGAGGTACTCAGCATGGCCCTGCACGGAGGCGGTCAGCGTCCAGGCATTCATACGGTTCGGCCCGATGCCAACAGACCCACGTCGACCCCCAGTGCCAAAGGGGAGCACCTGATAGAAGCGGTCGAGCAGCCCCGTCCATTGCTGCTGAGCAATCAACCACTCGATCTGTGGCCGATAGGCTGCGAACGCCTCGCCGCTGAGCCATTGATCGATGAACGACAACGCCCGTTCCTTGACAGCGTTGTCCACTTGAATGCCCGCAAACCCAGCACGACACGCAGCCAGCAAATCCATGGGTGAAGACCTTGATGTGGACGCAGTAGATGATGCTTGCAGTTTACATGGTGTTGGGGGTGGATGCCATCGAATAGTGAGTGCAAGCCACGTATCATACCCTCATGCATACTCCTTGGCTCGACCGCATTCTCGATCACGTCAATAAGCCGGGCTATAAGGCCCAAACGATCAAGGCACTCTCGAAGCGCTTGCAGGTACCGCCGTCGCAGAAGAACCCGTTTCGGGACGCTGTCAAGCAACTGGTGCGGGAAGGGGCGGTCAGTTTCGGCAAGAACCACGAGGTTCGCAGCAGCCAGAAGCCCAATCTCATTCGTGGCACTATCCGGGTAACCGCCAGCGGTGTGGGCTTTGTCCGCCCCGAAGGACAAGCGGGAGCTGACGACATCTTCATCCCCGGCTTTGCGATCGGCGATGCGATGTCGGGCGACAGCGTCATGGTCGAACTGGCCAAGGGCCGATCAAGCATGGGGCCACGGGGCATCATTGCTGATGTCGTCGAACGTGCCACCAAGCAGTTCGTCGGCACCTACACCGAAAAGGGTGGGCAAGGCTACGTCATTGTCGATGCCGGCGTGATTAACGAACCTGTCCACGTTGGCGATCCGGGAGCCAAGGGAGCGAAGCCGGGCGACAAGGTTGTGCTGGAACTCATTCGTTACCCCACTCCGGAACGTGGCGGGCAGGGTGTGATCACCGAAGTTCTGGGCCCAGCCAACAGTGCCACCGTCGAAACGCTGAGCGTCATTCGGGCGTTCAACATCCCCGAACACTTTGGCCCCGAAGCTCTCGAAGAAGCCCGGGTGCAGGCGAGTCGATTCAACGAGAACAATCTTGATGGCCGACGTGACTTCACCAAGGATCGAATCATCACCATCGATCCTGCTGATGCCAAGGACTTCGACGATGCGGTGCGTGTCCGCTTCGATCCGGTGAAGAAGCACTGGTTCGTTGATGTTCACATTGCTGACGTGGCCCACTTCGTTCCGCAGGGAACCCAACTGGATAGAGAAGCGAAAGACCGAGCGACGAGCGTCTATCTGCCTCAAAAGGTGATCCCGATGTTGCCGGAGATCATCTCGAACCACCTGGCGAGCTTGCAGGAAGGGCAGCTACGGTACGTGCAGAGCGTGCTGATGGAGTTCGATGCCACCGGCGAGCCGATGCACACCGAATATGTGCGAGGGGCCATCCGGGTGTGCAAGCGGTTTGCCTACGAGCAGGTCTCAGCGTTCTACAAAGAGTTCGATACCGCAGCACTGCGAGCGGGGGGCGTCAGCCCCCTGAGTGAATCAGGAATAGCTCCCGACATTGAAGAGATGTTGCTGTTGCTTCGCAAGTTCACCTTGATGCGGCGCAAGCGACGTTACAAGCAAGGCTCCCTCGAACTCAGCATGCCCGAAGTCGAACTCGACTATGACGATAAGGGCAAGGTCGAAGGCGCTCACCTCGCTTCGCATGACATTGCCCATCAAGTCATCGAAGAGTGCATGCTCTCCGCCAACGAAGCGGTAGCGACGAAGTTGAACGACCTCAAGGCACTGTTCCTGAGACGAATCCACCCCGCTCCGGAGCCGGTGAAGCTCGAAGACTTCCTGACGTTCGTCAAAAGCCTGGGCTATGAGGTCAATCGCCAGACGCCGACCGATCGTTTTCAGCTTCAAAGGGTCATCAAGCAATCGAACCAGCGTCCCGATCAATATGCGGTGCATTACGCTATGCTTCGCAGCATGAAGCAGGCCGTCTATTCGCCGAAGGAAGAGGGGCACTATGCCCTGGCCAGCAAACAGTACTGCCATTTCACTTCGCCCATCCGCCGCTATCCCGATCTGACAGTTCATAGGTTGCTGACCCGTTGGCAACTCACCGGAAAGGTAGGCAATGACCAGCGTGAACTGGAATTGCTCGGTGAACACTGCTCCAACATGGAACGCCGGGCCGACAAGGCGGAGCAGGAACTGATCAAGATTCGATTGCTTGATTACCTCAGCGACAAGATCGGCAGCGTCTGGAAAGCGATCATCACCGGAGTCGAGAACTTTGGCTTCTTCTGCACGCCGACACAGATTCCCGTCGATGGCCTCGTCCGCATAGCCGCCCTGGCTGATGATTATTACCACTACGATGAAACAACCCACACGTTGATCGGCACCCGCAAGAAGAAACGGTTCCGTCTGGGTGATACCGTCTGGGTCGAGGTGGCGAGGGTCGATGTCTTCCGCCGTCGGCTCGATTTCCGTGTCGTCGAGGATCCCACGCCACCCCAGGTACCGGCAGGGGCCACGCCAACCATATCGGAAGATGAAGAGTTCATTGCGGCATTGCGTCGCCCGCCCCGTACCAAGGAACGTCGCTCAACAGCGAAGAAGAAGACCTTCCGCCCAGCGACGAAGCCGAAGAAGAAATCGGGTAAACGAGGAAAGAAGTGATGCAAGCCAAACGCATCTTCGAAACTTGTCTCTGTGGTCGAGACATTCCTGCCATCCGCCGGTTCTACACCGAGGTCATGGGATTGGAAGTCGTCGGCGATATGAGCACCCGGGGCATTGTCTTCCGCTGCGGCGAGGGTGTGCTTATTGTGTTCAATCCCGATGAGACCAGGCTGCCTTCGCCCTACAACAATCGTCCTGATGAGATCATTCCTCCACATGGCACGGAAGGGATTGGGCATATTGCCTTTCTTGCCACTGCCGAGGAGTTGCCTGGTTGGCGAGCTCAGTTGGCGAAACACCTGGTGCCCATTATTTCCGAAGTGAACTGGATCGATGGTGGCACGTCGCTCTACTTCAAGGATCCTGCGGGGAATGTGCTGGAACTTGCTCCGCCGACGTTGTGGGGTGGATTTTCCCTTCTTGCGAAGAGTGTGGCTGATTGAGATAATTGAGGCTCATTGGTTATGGATAAACCACATGTTAACACCTGCGAGTTCGAGAAGACCAGCGCCATCGACAAAGCAATGCTTGTGGGGATTGTGCATTGGCTTCGTTGTATTTGCTGGAATACTTGTCATTGGCGTTGTGGTTACGATCTATGTTGTTCGAGCCATACCGCCAAAGGTGCCAAATCCAACTGAGGCCTATGATGGCCTTGGGGATACAGTTTCTCTTCTGATGAATCTCGTCTTTGGGCTCGTTGCCGTTCTGGTTGGAGTGTTGACATCAGTTCGTATTGCACACGGACTAGCGAAATTAGATCATGATAACCTTGGAGCGCAATCCTGATGATCGATCTTGCCGTCATACCCGTTGCTGGTGCAGGCACACGGTTGCTGCCCTCCACGAAGAGCCAGCCCAAGGAAATGCTGCCGGTGGGACGTAAGCCCGTGGTGCAGTACGTTGTCGAGGAACTGGCCGGCTCCGGCATGAAGCGGCTGCTCTTCGTCACCGGGCCGGGCAAGACCTCCATCGAGAACCACTTCGATATCAACAGCGAACTGATTAGCTTCCTGCGTGAGACAGGCAAGGAAGAGTTCCTCAGCGAACTCGCCTTTGAACGGGCGGCCCTTGAGTTCTGCTACACCAGGCAGCGTCGACAACTGGGCCTGGGCCATGCGGTGCTCTGTGCCAGGCCGTTCGTGGGGAAGCAGTCGTTTGTTGTCGCCCTCGGTGATTCGATCATCGGTATCAATGCCCAGTCTCGCATCGTTCATCGCATGGTGGAAGCATTTAGTGCCCAGTCTGCTGATGCCGTGATTGCGTTCGAGGAAGTGCCTCAGCATGAAGTAAAACAGTATGGCATCGCCAAACCACGTGGGGAGGCCAAGGATGTGTTTACCCTGGCCGACATTATCGAAAAGCCCAGCGTCAGCGAAGCCCCCAGCAACCTGGCCGTGGCGGCACGCTACGTCTTCAGCCCGGTCATCTTTGAACTGCTCGATAAGATCCAGCCGGGCAAGGGAGGCGAGATTCAACTTACCGATGCCATTCGTACACTCATTCATCAAGGCGGCAAAGTGCTCGGTATCAAGCTGAGCACCAGCGAGCAGCGATACGACATCGGCAACTTCGAAAGTTATTATTCCGCGTTCGTCGACTTCGCTCTTGCTGATCCGAAGTATGGCCCAGGGTTGCGGGAGCATCTGAAGAAGGTTTTGTAGGGCATCGACCAAACTTAAGTGACGTGCGAGATGGCTGCCATGGTTTCACTGTAGAGGCCGTCCGGTAATTCGAAAGACGAGGAACATGATTCCAGGCCTTATTAAGATGGGTAAATCAGAGAGGACAGCAAATGACTTTGTCCCCTCTAACTACACATACAAAATGGCCCTGAAAATAGCCTCTTGAATTACCGGACGGCCTCTTCACGCAAACAGTGGCACCCATCATGCGATTCATCTTTGCTTGGTTGAACTACTACGAATGCGGCAGGAAGAACATGCCGGTGATGAACATTCCCACCCACAGGATCAGGAAAAGCACAGAGATGGAAATATGCATCCTGATGCGGTGCTGCCAGCCGGTGATCAGCATGAACACCAGAATCGGCACCAGCGGGATGACGAAGCAGAGATGAACCTTAAGGGCGAACTTGGTGCTGTCGTCCCAGCCATCGGTGATGGGGATGCCGACGACACGCACCAGCAATTCGAAGCCCATCACGGTAAGTAGCGTGAGTGAAGCCATCCAGGTATTGATCACACCATGAAGTCGATACTTGCGTTTGGCCAAGGCGATGCCCGAGGCGATGAGCATGATGGTCACCAGTCCAACCGCGCATTTGAGGAGGAGAATAACCTGCGGGCCGGTGAGCATGGTGGTCTTTACAGAATTAGGCAGCCCGGCGCTGTTGCTTTACACGAGGTTCGTGCTTCCAGCGCCGATGTAACCAAAGATATTGCTCAGGAGCCTTCGAGACGAGCCGTTCCCAGGCAAGTGTGTAGTCCTGGGTCAATCGTCGCACCGCATTTTGGTCATCGAGATAGGTTCTGGTGTCGAGTACGACCTCGACATCAATTAGATACTTGAGGCCCGCTCCCACACGGCGGGTGCCTACCACAGCCACCAGGGCCTGATGATGCAGCGCTAATAGGGCAACAGCTTTGTGAGTGGAAGCAGGCTTACCGAAGAAGGGCACGAAGAGCCCATTCTGGCCGGCATCCTGATCAGCAAGGGTGCAGAGAATGCCACCTGCATCGAGCAGGTCAGCCATGCGATTGGAATCGCCATTCTTGTTGAGCAGTTCCTGGCCGGTCTTCTTACGGAAGCGTTTAAGAAGATCGTCCATCCAGGGATTATCGAGCGGTCGGGCGACGGCGTAGCTGTTGAAGCCAAAGAGAGCCAGGGCGTATCCTGCCAGTTCCCAGTTGCCAAAGTGGCCAGTGATGACGATAAGCGGCCTGCCGGAGAGAAGGGCACCGACCATTTCGTCACCCCTTCCCAGCTCCATGTACTTCTTCCAATTGTGGACGTGCAGCATGCGGGGCAGGTGTGTCATCTCGATGACCATGCTGCAGAAATGAACGTAGACCTCTCGAATGGCATGATCACGCTGAGCAGCCGACCATTGTGGAAAAGCGATCTGAAGATTCTGATCAGCAACGACACGATGGCGGCGATCTATCTTGTACGCAAGCCAGGCCAGACCTTTTGCGAGGGTATACCCCCACGACAATGGCATCGCCTGGAGGACCGACAGCACGATCCGCACAGCCAGGAACTCGGAAAAGTCACGAATGGTGGAACGTGTCTTCTTCGCCAACGATGATCCTCCCTGATCAGCGTGAGAGAATACCGTAGATGGATAATCATGGCTAGGCCTTCTCTGCGATCCTTCGCGTCCTCTGCGTTTCGTATGATGAACGCAGAGAAACTGAAATCATCGTACACGTCTATCCATTGAGCCATTTCATGACTAATCCCACGATTGCATCCCCCGGCACTACCCGTATCGGCTGGATTGGCACCGGCGTCATGGGGCGCTGGATGTGCCAGCATGCCATGAGCAAAGGGTACGCAGCCACCGTCTACAACCGCAGCCTGGAGAAGACGAAGCCGCTCGTTGAATTGGGAGCCACTCTCGCCAGGTCGCCGAAAGAAGTGGCGGAGCGTTCTGATATCGTCTTCGCCATCGTCGGCTATCCCAAAGACGTCCGGGAAGTGTTCCTGGGCGCTGACGGCGCCCTGGCAGGCAGTAAGCCAGGCACAATCCTCGTGGACATGACAACGAGCGACCCGACCCTGGCACGGGAGATTGCTCAAGCGGCGTCAGCCAGGGGAGTGTATGCCCTGGATGCTCCCGTCAGTGGTGGCGATGTCGGTGCCAAAGAAGCACGCCTGTCGATCATGGTTGGCGGAGAGGCATCAGTCTTCGAAGCGGTGAAGCCCATCTTTGAAGCGATGGGCAAGACTATTGTCCTGCAAGGCCCAGCTGGCTCTGGCATGCACACCAAGATGGTCAATCAGATCATGATTGCCAACAACATGGTCGGTGTCTGCGAAGCAATGCTCTATGCCCATCAGTCGGGTCTTGATCCGACGACGGTGCTGCAATCGGTGGGTAGCGGAGCAGCAGCCAGCGCTGCCCTCAATATCCTTTGGCCGCGAATGATCAAGCGGGACTTCGAGCCAGGTTTTTATGTTGAGCACTTCATCAAAGATATGGGTATTGCCTTGGCTGAGTCGGAACGGATGAAGCTCTATATGCCAGGGATCGCCCTCGCCAAGCAGCTCTATCAGGCCGTCATGGCTCAAGGCTATGGCCGCAAGGGGACGCAAGCCTTGCTGCTGGCTTTGGAGACCCTCGCCAACAGCAAGCAGTAGAGTATTGGGAGGGCGAGGCTCCCGCCGAGCCGCCTACTGCGTGCTAACGGCTCGGAGCCTCGCCCTCCCCTTGAACGCTACCAAACGAAACAGCCCCAGGAACACCTGGGGCTGTGATAGTTGAAAGATCAGCCTGACTTAGCGAGGAATAGCAACCTTTGCCAGCGTGGCCTGAACAGGCTTCCAGCCTTCGTTGTTGCTGGTGATCCGGTCAGGACGGGGCGTTACTGGCGGGTAAGCCGAAGAGGCTGGGTTGCGTCCGGTGCCGTTGCCCTGAGGTGCGCTGTTGGAGCGATAGAGTGGGCTGCTCTCGGTGCCAGCCGAAGGTGAACGAGTTTCATTGATGCCTGCGTTTGGTGACCGGTTCTCCTGCACGCCCGGCGGTGGTTGGAAGTTGGACGGAGCTGACTGTGGAGCTACCACAGCACCAGCCGGCAAAGTCGTGGTCAGCGGCCCAATGATCGTTGTTGGGGCAGGTGTGATGGTCGTCTGTGGTTCGAAGTATGTCATCTGACGGAACTGGGTGACGGGCACCATCTGAGTCCGTTGTACATTGACCGTGACGGGGACAGTCTGAGATCGCAACTGCATGGTCGTCTGAGGAGTGGCTACGGGTGTGAAGCCACAGCCACACGGATCGAAGGCATAGCTGATGCGATAGCTGGTAACTGGTTCGTAGAAGAAGCTGGTTCGCATTTCAGTGCGAGGTTCAACCACCGTCTGCGGTTGGAAGTTGGTGACCTGTTGATAGAAGGTTCGCTGCACAAACTGAGTCGTGACAACTGGCTGAGGCTGGCAGCAGGTAGTTGGAGGTGCAACAAAATTGGCTACCACAGGAGCAGGGGTAGCTACTTGACCACAACACGGCGAAGGAGCCGGGGCGATGTAGTAGGCCGTCTGGGGCTGCTTATGGCGGAAGCAGGTCAGCTCAAATGGGCTCTGCCAGCCGGCTTGAGCAGGCGTGGTGATGGCCAATCCTGCCAGCAGCATCAGTGCTCGTGTGGACCATCGTGTAATGTGCATACTCGTCATCGTGATTACCTCCGAAGAGCGAATCGTCGTGAATCGCCGACTTCTGCTCAAGTTCGTGGGGAGCGTGTTCCTCACACAGATACATCATGTGCCAAGAGGGGGTATGACTTCAAGCGATGCAACCCCAGAATCGCACATTTTTATCGAAATCGTTGTGCAACTAAACGGTCTGGGTATGCACGGGAGGGTTAGCTAAACTTTTCCATCTACGCAGGGTGCCTAAATGGAGAATGAGTTGGGAAGCAGAAGACGTAACGGGCGGTTGTTTTGATGCCTGCCAAGTCGGGTGAAACTGAGAGTCCAAGGCATTACAATCGTTACAAACTACCACGAAAGGAGACGATCATGGATTCCTGGCGCTCAGTCTACCTGCAGGAGACGCTCACGGCCTACCAGCAATACGAAAAGTGGAGCAACGATGCCCTGGCTCAACTGGAAGACGACAAAGCTTTCTTTCGAGCCCTGGGACCACGTTCGCACAGTATCGCTGTCACCATCAAGCACATGGCTGGCAACCTGCGCTCACGCTGGAAGAACTTCCTGACTGAAGATGGCGAAAAGCCTGACCGGCATCGTGATCAGGAGTTCGAGATACTTCCCGGTGACACCCGCATGTCACTGATGCAGCAATGGAAGGGAGCATGGGCGATTCTTTACCAAGAACTCGGAAAACTACAGCCCGAAGACCTGGAGAAGACGATTACGATCCGTACCGAACCCATGTCAGTGATCAAAGCGATTCAACGTTCGCTGGCCCACACGTCCTATCATGCTGGGCAGGTTCTTTATCTCTGCAGGCTACTCAAGGAAGGCGACTGGAGGTGGATCACCATCGCGCCGGGGGAGAGTGACAAGCACAACCAGGACATGGCGAAGCCAAAGAAATCAGTTTGATGCGAGTGTCAGATGCAGCCGTGACACTCGCAAAGTTCATTACGGCTTCACAGGCAGCTTCTGCGCTCGCTTCAGCGCCATCAGAGTGTAGGCTGTGCCATACGAGTAGTGGTAGTTGTAAAGCGGATAGTCCCACCAGCTGCCATCTTTCTCTTGTAGAGGAAGCAATACCTTGACCAGGTGTTCCTGGTAGAAGGGCCGATCCTTCTCGGGCAAGGCATCGATGCAGAGTGAACCGTAGTAGTGACCATAGTAGAAGAAATAGCCGGCGATCTGGAAGTAGGCTTCGTGGGGCACCGGGCGCTTGCGACCAATATCAAGCCACATGTTGCGGGCATAGAGCCGATCGAGCCAGGTCACCAGAACGTTGTCGTCTATGGTCTTATCACCCCACTGCCGCAGGGCGAGATTGCAGGCCTGTGAACGACCCAAACTTCCGGCTGGCCGATTGACAGGTATCATCGGTTTGTACTTGAGGTACTCGCCATAGAGGTAACTATTGTCCTTCTTGCGTTGCCTCTCAATGGAAGCCACGCCCCGCTTGATCAGTTTCTCTGGCGCCTTGACGCCGAGTTCGTCCGCTTCTTTGAGAGCAATCAGAACGGTAGCGGTAATGAAACTGGTGGCGTCAGTAGCAGGTTTTTGGGTTCCTGCTTTGAAGTCGTAATAGCCCCAGCCGCCATCAACCGATTCATACCTGCCCAGCATTTCGATCTGATAGGCGATGGCCTTCTTGATCTTCTCCTGTCGTTCTTTGTCGTCGGGCAGCCTCTTGTACATGCGAACGAGTGCTTTGATGCCATAGGCATGGCCCCAGATGTTGTAGATGACGTCTGGAGTATCACGACGCAGGTCAGGAAGTTTCTCGAAGATCCACTTTTCCCCCTGTTCCAGGGCTTTCACCGCGACAGGATCGCCGGTCGCTGTTTCACAGAGAGCACAAACTACCAGGGCGGTACAACCACCTCGGTAAGCAAGGTGCGAGGCAGGCGTGGGGGCGTAAATGTTCAAATCTTTGGTGTTCCGGGCGTTGCCCCAGGAGCCATCCTTGTTCTGATTTTCGAGCAGGTAGGCGATGCCCCGCTTGATGGCATTGTCGATTTCCCCTGAGGAAGCGGGATTTTCTACCTTTTTGGGTTTGGGAAGCACATCTTCTTTGTCTTTATCCTTAGCTGGTGGATCGTCGTAAAGAGGCGCAAAGAGGGCAGCGGTCATCAGGAAAAGGAAGGACATGAACTCGTCCTTTCGACAAAAAAGTGACTTGCGTCAGTGCCAAAGTCTGACGTGGAACGTCTAACACAAAGAATGATTCTATGATGCCATGCCTAAAGGGGAGTGAAGAACACTATTAACTAGGCTATTCTCATCGATTTCTATGTACTCGTCTTTCTCATCTATCTTGCTATTCCAGCGGTACATGAGACGAACTTTCAGGTATAATCAATATGCCTGTCTTTTGAGGTGGTTATGAGCAAGTCAGCCTCGCTTCCACGGATTCGCAGCAAAGCTCGCCCCGCCAACCTGCGACCACGTCTGGTGGAGCATGAACTGGAACGTGCGCAACTCCGTATCCGCACGGTCGATAGCCTGCATTCGATCAGCCTGCTCGTCGTCGGCATCCTGACTTATGTTCTGCTCATCATCGCTCTGGACTATTATCTACACCTCAGCGATGGCATCCGTCAGGTGTTATGGAGTCTAGCTGGAATCGGGGCCTTGGCCTTCATCGGCTGGCGGTTGGTTCTTCCACTCGTCAGCAAGATTAATCCTTATTACACCGCGCGCATGATTGAGCGTGCCACGCCGGGTAGTAAAAATGGCATCATCAACTGGCTCGATTTGCGCGATGGTACACCCAGTCCGATTATTCGAGATGCCCTCAGTCGTCGGGCAGTTCATGAACTGGACAGTGCCAACATGGAAGAGGCGATCCCCACCCGCAAACCGATCCGCACCGCCATCATCATAGGTATCATTCTTCTGGGCATCATCGGCTTCGCCTTCTTTATTCCCGATCAAGTGGGCAGCCTGTTCAAACGAGCGATGTTCCCCTTCCAGCCGAACATCATCCCGACTCATACTCGCATTGAAGTGTTGAACCCGGTGGTGGAACCGGAGCCGAATGTCGATGTCGCCACGCTTCCGATCAAGGAAGTGGAAGTCGAACGGGGACAACCGGTGGAGTTCCGGGTGCTGACGCATGGGCATATTCCGGTTGAGGTTTTCCTCGAATCGCAGACAGCAGGCGACAAGCAGCCTGTCGTCAAGCCGTTGCGACAGGACAAGAAGGACGATAGCAATCAGCCTTGGCGAGCCGCTCTTTCCAGCAGTGATATTCCCGTCGATGGTTTCACCTTCTGGTTCCGCGCCAACGATGGCCTGACCCGTAAGTTCAAACTTGTCGTAGTGTCGCGCACGCCGCCCTCGGTGAGCGATCTGGAGGTACGTCTTAACTTCCCAGCCTACACCAAACGCCGACCTGTTTCACAGGGCATGGGGCCGATCAAGGCTATTGAGGGAACTAAGGTCGATATTCTGGTCACCGCCGATCGACCTGCCAGCAATGGCGAACTCGAAGTCATTGAAGAGAAGATGACCGATGACGGCAAAATCACGACCATGCGCATCCAGACGATCAAGCTCATTCGGCCTCAAGGTACCAGCGATGATAACAAATTGGCACTGGCGGAGTCGCTCTCGCTCATCCCCGGATACTTCAGCAAAGACGACAAGAAGCAGAAGTTCTTCTACCAATTGACGCTGATCAGTCCGGAAAACCTGACCGGCACTTCTCCGAAGTATCCTTTGGAGGTGGTATCCGACCTGGCTCCACGGGTTGAGATCAAGAAGGTGAAAGAGATCGTTCTGGATAAGAAGCAGGATGAGTTTGAGGTCGAAGCCAACGCGGTGATACCCATTGCCGGGCAGGCCCACGATGACATAGCAATGGGGCAGGTAGCGCTGAAGCTCAAGACCAGTGATGGCCGAGATCTTCATTTCGTCGGTGCTCCGCCGACTGAGAAGAATCTACAGAAGGCCAATGGCTTCACGCCACCGCCGGTCAACTTCCTGCTCAAGCTCGATATGGCCAAGCTGAGTTACGATGACGATCCCAAGACCGCCAAGCCGATTCAACTGAAGCCGGGCAGCATGGTGGAACTGATCGTCGAAGGTACGGATACTGCCGAGCCAAAGGCTCACGTGGGAACTTCACAGTTGATCAAGCTCAAGATCAAGGGCGAAGCCAGCCCGGAAGAGCGCAAGGATCAGGAAAAGAAGGCGGACGATCAACAGAAGCAGCACGACCAGGACAAAAAGGATAAGGAACAGCAGCAGCCTGAGAATAATCAGGACAAAAAGGACAGCGATAAGGGCGAGAACCAATCCAGCAAGCAGGGTGAGAATGAACCCGGCAAGCAGGAAGAAAACAAATCCGAGAAACAAGCTGAGAACCAGACCGGCAAACAACAGGAGAATCAGCCGGGCAAGCAGGGCGAGAACCAACCCGAGAAACAAGCTGCGAACCAGCCTGGCAAGCAAGAGATGCACCAACCCGGCAAGCAGAATAAGACTCAACCAGGCAAAAAGAGTGAGAATCAGCCAGGCAAGCAGGGTGAAAATCAGCCCGGCAAACAGGGAGAAAACCAGCCCGGTAAGCAAGGCGAAAATCAGCCAGGCAAACAAGGAGAGAACCAGCCAGGCAAGCAAGGTGAAAATCAGCCCGGCAAACAGGGAGAGAACCAACCCGGTAAGCAAGGCGAGAATCAGCCAGGCAAGCAAGGTGAAAATCAGCCCGGCAAACAGGGAGAGAACCAACCCGGTAAGCAAGGCGAGAACCAACCCGGTAAGCAAGGCGAGAACCAGCCAGGCAAGCAAGGTGAAA
>DAOMFV010000103.1:0-18463 GCA_035430005.1 Gemmatales bacterium | reverse complement strand
AACGAGACCGGGGCGAACACAGCCTCGGTGCCGTATGGCGACGCAAACGGTTGACTTGTCCCAGCAGGGAAGATCTGGGCAACTTAGTCATGGGTATCCTCGACGAAGCCCACGCCGAATACATCCAGTTCCACATCAAGACCATCAGTTGTGGCTATTGCCAGTCAAACCTCATCGACCTCCAGGAACGAAGCAAGGAACATAAGGTGCATACCACCGAGCGCCGGCAGAAGATGTTCGCCTCCAGCGCCGGCTTCCTGCCAAAACGAAAGTAGAGTTGCCATCACGCTCTGGTTTGTAGTCATCACGCTCCGCGTGATGGGCCGAGAGATGCTGCCTTTGGCGAAGTATTGGTGATACGGCAAGTCTCCGATCCCTCACGCGGAGCGTGAGGGCAACTCTCAATGCAACAAGCCTCTCCAAGGGAGAGGCTTGTTGCATTGAATCGAGGGAGAATATTACTCCACAATCTGATTGATCTTTACAGCAGTATAGTGCTGGCGATGGCCCTTGTTACGGCGATAACGCTTGCGGCGTTTGAACTTTACGATGCGGAGCTTTTCAGAGGTATGCTCCACCACTTCGCCCACAATCTTCGCACCGGCGACAAAAGGACGACCAATCTTGGTCCCGGCATTGCTCTGCACGAGCAACACATGATCAAAGATCACTTCCTGGCCAGGCTCTGCGCCATCCCGGAAATCGACCCGAACCATTTCGCCTTCGCTGACCCGGTACTGGTGCGAACCACTCTCGAACACTGCGTACATCGCTTCTTCTCGCTAGAAATATCCGACGGATACCAGACGGATTAGTTTAGAAGCAGCCTCGCTGATGGCTAGGGTATAGCCTGCTTAATTGCCCATTTCCTCATGTTTTAGGAGCCCGTTCAACCATATATACAAGCACTTTTTGAGCAATATCCATGTCAGTTACGGAGGCCAGTCCCTTCCAGCCCGGCACTCCATTGACTTCGATGACCTTCTGGTTCCCCTCCTCCCCCGAGGGAGAGGGGCTAAGGGGGAGGGGGTGCTTCGACACCATCCCCTCTACCATATCAACCCCCGCCATTTCTGCCCCCACGCAGGCCGCCGCTCGTAATGCCAGCGCCTCCTGCTCAGCGGTCAACGTCACAGCCTCCGCCGTCGCCCCCCGGGCAATATTCGTCCGCCAATCGTTGGCATGGCTCCGTTTCATCGCCGCCAGCACCTTTCCCCCCAGCACAAACGCCCGCATGTCGTACCCCGCATGCTTCACAAACTCCTGCAAATAGACCACTGCCCCCAGTTGACACAACATCGAACACGCTCGCCAGGCTGCATCTCGATCACTCACCTTGATGAGTCCTTTGCCTTCCGATCCAAAGATCGGCTTGATCACCACATCGCCGCCGAGTTGGTCATAAGCAGCCATCGCAGCATCGAGGGTTTGGCAACAAACCGTGGCTGGTGTGGGAATGCCTGCCGCTTGCAGTCGAGTTGTCGTCGTGAACTTATCAACACACGCTTCAAAGGCAGCCGGGGAGTTGACGATCAGTTGCCCTGCACGCTCTGTCCGGTAAAGAAGGGCCAGCCGAAAAATTGTTTGTTCCAGCGATCCGGACGGAAAGGTTCTAATCAACAGTGCATCATAACACAACAGATCATCGGATGAACTGATGGAGCAAAGGTCAATAACACTGGTCTGAATCGATAGGTCAAAACCTGCACGCTGTAAATCGAGGACATGCCAGCCAACCGAACCGCAAACAATGCCAAGGTGCATGCTGATAGTCTAAATCCAGGAGCAGCTAAGCAGTCTTAAGCCGAAACAGGTATGTCAACTTCCGCTGATTCTTCCGCTAGTCGCTTCCGTCGACGGTAGACAATGCCGCCCGCCAGGCAACTGGTCGAGATGCCAATCAAAGCCCAGGTGGCAGGCTCCGGCACTGCAGCGACGCCGACGATGAAATCATTGGCGTTGGGCCATAAATCCTGGGCACCTTGTACTGCTGTTACAGTGAGTGTGGAAAAAGGAGAAGACGAAGTAAATCCCAGGAAGGAAGTCGGATCAGTCAAAGTGATGGTCTGTGTTGGATTCCCATTAACAGTGACTTGGATTGTGCCTGGTGCTGCAAGGCCCCCGGAATCGGTCGTAAAGAAGAAGCCGCCAGCGGCTGAAATGTTATTTGAAGTGAAGGTGAATACAATCGAGTCGGTATTTGATGATGGCGACAACCAGATGTCTACGTTGTCAGGTGTATTATTGACAAACAAGTTTGAAGTTGGTGCAGTGGCGGTGTATGAGTACGGCGCGCTTGAGAAATTGAATATCGGTGTAGGATCCTGCGTCAAACTGTCAAAAGTTTCCTTGTAGTAGGCAGGTGTAGGAGACAATGCCGCCTGAAACGCCGCCTGTGAGGTATACACAGTCACTTGGGCCGACGCTTGAGCCTGCATTATCCAGACAGTAAGAAGCAGTGCGACAACAATCCGTTGCATTATGATGTGCTCCTTGCCAAGTGATTCCAGCGCTATGTTATTTTGCAGTCCGACAGTAGTCAATCGCAAAGTCTACCCAGAAGGAACGATTGAGGCATCTTGCTCAATTCTCCAACTGGCCTTTTGCCTACTCAGAATCGGGTGATCGAATAGGGATCCACATCAACATGGGGCTTTTCGCCGAGGATCATCTCGCTTACCAGTTTGCCGGTCCCGGTAGCAAGTGACACTCCAAGCATGCTGTGCCCTGTAGCCAAATAGGCATTGCTGAACGCCGGCACCGGCCCGATGATCGGCACACTGTCGTAAGTCATAGGCCGCCAGCCCCACCACTGTTCCAGCACCGTCTCGCCGTAGGGTATCGTCAGATAATGGCTTGCTCCGCTGCGAAGCAGTTCGATCCTCTTCGGGTTCATCGTTGCGTCGTAGCCGGCGAACTCCATGATCGATCCGAGCCGGAATCCATCGCTGAATGGTGTTACCGCTACTCGATGCTCTTCAAAGATCAACGGCATTGCAGGGCAGGGCGTGGGCTTCGTCATTGTTAGTGAATAACCCTTACCCGGTTGAATTGGCACCTTGCACTTCAACTGTTCATTAAGCATCGGTGTCCAGGCCCCGGTGGCGACGATCAGTTCAGTTCCTTCGATATCACCCTCAGCGGTCTTCACCACTTTAATTCGATTGCCTTCGGTGATGAAACTGTTGACCTTGCACTTCTCCTTGATCGTTGCACCATGTTCTGTGAGCCAGCGTTTCCAGTTGTCCATCAAACGGTCAGGGCGTAGATGGGCATCGTTTCGATATTGCCAGCCGCCAGCCAGTCCGCTCTTGAGCGTCGGTTCCAACTTCAGCACATGGTCCCCATCGTACCGCTCGGCCCCCATGTTGAACTGGCTGCTGAGCATCTCATTAACATGAGCATGATGCTCGTGCCCTTCCTTGGTTTGAAAGACAAAGAAGATGCCCTTGGTCTGCCAGTCGACCTGAAAAGTTTCGGTAGCGAACAACTCATCGTAAAGCTTGCGGGACGTTTGCAGCAATGTGTTGATTGCTGGCGCTGACTTCATCATGTACTTAACGTTACATCGCCTGGCGAACTGTAGCAGCCAGCCCCACAGGGCCATGTTCATTCCAGGTCGAACGCTGAACGGTGAATCAGGCGACAACATCGCCTTCATCGTGTTCCCCAACACCCCCGGCCCCGCCAACGGCAACACATGGCTAGGCGACACGTAGCCACAGTTCCCATGCGATGCCCCCGAAGCAAACGACCCCTGATCAATGATGGTAACCTTGCACCCTGCCTTCATGAGGTAATAGGCACAAGTACACCCGATCACACCGGTACCGATGATGATGATGTGTTTCATGGAAGTAGTTTAGGAAGTATCTCGTCTTTGCGAGCGTCAGGCCGACGTGTGCCTCGGCGACCAACTTCAAAAACTCCTCTTGGACAAACTCCCCATCTACGCTATCACTCGCCCGGCAGTCCACAGTTTCAAGAGCAGTGCCATGTCCGACGTCCATCCCATCCCCTGGTTGCCCATCGTCACCCTCGCCGGCTCCGTCTTCTCAACGGCCTGCACCGGCTACTTCTGGTTCGTCAAAGTCCGCAAGGAGCAGCCCAACCTCAAAAGCTTCCTGCATGAACACGATCTGTTCCTTGGCAATGGTCGCGGCGACACCCGTGGCATCGGCCTCAATGTCAATTTGATCGTCGCCAACTACAGCAGCCTGCCCAACGCCATCGTCGGTACCAAGCTGGCGGTCAAACTGCAAGGCGGTACCTGGCAACCCCTCACCGGTGTCACTTGCGACAAGTCTGCCCCGCTGCCCCTCAACATCAGCCCGCTGCAAACCAGCCTGCTCCGTCTCTCCGGTCGATTGACCTTCGCTACCTTCGATGAACTCGAAAACCAGCGCGACATCGTCGGAGCCTACAGCAAACACTACCTTGCCCAACCGCTTGAGTTCCAGGTCGAACTACAGAGTTTGAACAACCGTGTGGAATCGAGCCAACTCCGCAGCGTGGTGAAGGATAAGGAAACAACGGTAGGGTTACGGATCGCTGCGTGAGTTATCTGCTGTCTGTGCTCCAAAGGAGCATCCGATATTAGCCAGGCCTGGCAGGGCCTGGAGACCAGAATAATGGATTCCAAGCTCCGACGGAGCACTCGAAACTTCGAACGCTCCGTCGGAGCTTGATTTGTTCACTCGACCGTTACCATGCCCTTCCGGGCATGGCTAACACCGAAGACTCCTTTGGAGCCGAACACACCTGCCTGAAAAGTTTCCACTAGCTTTTCCCATTCTCTTCGATCATAATCACACCGTCAGCACTGAGCATGCTCAGCCTGACTCACTTCTAATGCCAGGGCGTGCTGTAACATTCCCCACCCGCCTGGCGTTCACATCTCAACTGGGAATGACAAACGGTGCGCTATGAATCGACTCGTCCTCAGCGGCGTCGGTGGTCTCGTGGCTTTGGGTGTGGCAGGAGCAATCCTCTATCCCACTCCTGCTTCTCAGGCTCAACAAAAACAACCTCCAGAAGTTCGACAGGAAACTAAACCTGTTGAGACCAGGACCAGTTCTTTGCCCCTTACCCAAGCGGTGCTCTACACCAATGGCGTGGGCTACTTCGAACGGGAAGGAACCGTTCAGGGAGATGCTGAGGTCGAACTCACCTGCCGGCTCGGCGAAGTGAACGATCTGCTCAAGAGCCTGATGGTGCAGGACATGGATCGTGGCAAGCCGGGAGCGGTTACCCTGGCCGGGCCGGTCGAACAACATCGATCGAGCAACTCCCTCGAAGGCTTCATGGAAAACAATCCCAGTTGGCAGGATATTCTCCTCCTGGCTCGGGGCACTTCAGTGGAAGTGACACTTGAGCCGGCATCCCCCGTGGCAGCAGCGCCTGCTCCGGTGACCGGCGTGCTCATCAGCATCGAAAATCCATTGCAGCAACATCGGGTAGCGAATAACCTGGAGTACCTGCTCTCACCACAGGGGCAGCCCATGCCTAATGCTCCCCCAGGCGGCGGCTTGGGGCGTCTCTCCCAGGCAGCGACGACTTTGCCCGCCAGATACCTCCCCGATGATGATGCGCAAACCATTCAATTGAAAGTAAAGAACGAAGCCCGACCTGAACCAACGAGGCTGCAACTACTCACTTCGCAAGGGCAAGTTACCATCCGTCTCGATCAGGTCAAAAGGGTGAAACTGCTCGATCAACAATTGGATCAGAGCATTCGTGCTGCCCTGGCCAAGGTGCCTCGCCCGTTCCAGGCTCTTGGCAATCAGCCTACTACCGTTCGCCTGCGCCTGGAAGGTGCCGGGCAACGCCGGGTGCGGGTCAGCTACTTGCGTGAACAGCCGATGTGGAAGACGAGTTATCGGCTGATGCTCGATGATAAGGGAACGGCGCAACTGCAAGGCTGGGCCATCGTTGAGAACCCCAGCGATGAAGACTGGAACCGCATTCAACTGAAGCTGGTGGCCGGGCAGCCCGTATCGTTCCGCATGGATTTGCACACCTCCCTGCAACCCCGTCGTCCCGAAGCGAGCGTGCCCAGCTATAAGCCGTTCCTGCCGAAGGGACATGCAGCGCTCTTTGATCGTCACAGCGGCCCGGTGGCGCTGCTGCCGAATATGGGTGGTGAAACGACGCTGGATCAGAAGCCTGCCGAAAAACAGGGTGGTGGCTTGGGAGGCCCTGGTGGACTTGGCGGAGGTGGCCTGGGTGGTGGAGGATTAGGCGGAGGCGGATTAGGTGGTGGAGGCCTCGGAGGAGTAGCCAGTGGTGGTGCCCGCGCGCCTTCGGGCATGGGCGGCCTCGGTGGCGGGATGCCCGAGAATGAGCAACCACCTCCCGGTGCCCCCGTTGGCAGCTACTTCGAATATACTATCGCCGAGCCGGTGACTCTGGCTCATGGCAAGACTTCGATGGTTCCCCTCCTGCAGACCGCCATGCCCGCCGAGCGACTGAGCCTCTATCAGTTTGAAAAGAATAACCACAAGGCTCTCCTGGCCCTGCGGCTTCTCAACGATACAAAACTGCTCCTCGGAGCTGGTCCGGTCACCATTATTGATCGTCGTCAGTTGGCTGGTGAAGCACAGTTGCCCGAAGTCGCTGTCGGTGCCAAGACGTTCCTCACCTATGGCGTCGATGCCTCTTTGCAGGTTACAGAGAAATCGATTGGCAAGAATCAGTCTGCGGGCATCGAAATACGCTATTCGACACTGGACGGATTCAAGGAGAAACTCGTTGAGCAGTACACCTCGATTTATCAATTCACCAACCGAGATGCGATGTTACGTCGAGTGTTGATTGAGCAGCCGAGAACAGACAACTCCAAGCTGATCAAACCGAAAGAGAGCAAGGAAAGTGATGATAACACCTACCGGTTCCAGACCGAAGTAGCACCCGGCCAGCGTGGCGAATACACTGTTGTCGTCAATCAGCATCATGACTGGAGTTCAAGTCCCCCTCCTCAAGATCTCGTCAAGCCAGGGACCATTCAGAAATCTAACGACATCGAAGGAGTAGGCAGCATCGAAGTCGTTATGGAAGATCAACCCGAACGGCCAGGAGTAGTTACGAGCGCAGCAGGGTATCTTTTTCTGACGAATCATCTCGAACGCCGTTATCGCTACTCCTTGAACGCCGTCGAAGGCAGGGAATGGTCAGGTACCTTGCGGCATGGCATCGATCATTCCTGGAATGTCTCACGACCTCCCGAAGGCGCAAAGCTTGATGACCGAGAGCTCGTGATCCCCATCAAGGCGTTACCAAACAAGCCGACGATTCTTGATGTGATGCAGGATAAAGCAGTCGACAAGAAAATCCTTCTCTCGCAAGCCAGCGCCTCAGAACTGGGTGCCATCCTTCGAGATCGCCAGATACCACCTGCACTGAAGCCGGTGTTGGAACAGGCGATGAACCTGCAATCCACACTCACCAGCATCTCTAACCAGCAGACAGCCATTAAGGCCCGTCTTCAGGAGATCGACGTCGAACAGAACCGGCTGCGGGCCAACATGAAAGACTTGCCCAAGGATGTACCCCTATACAAGCGTTACCTGGAGAAGTTCGACAAGCAGGAGCAGGAAATCGACGAACGCCGGGACGAGGCCAAGAAGCTCCGGGAGCAGGAAGCTGACCTGCTCAAGAAGCTCAAAGACCTCGAACAGGGCCTCAAATAAGGTAACCGAAGTCGTGAGACTTCGGTTTGGGGGCTAGATCGTTGTTCTGAACTCTCACGAGTTCAGCTACGGTCTTGATGGAAGTCACTGCGGGCAGGGGACTTAGCTACGCTCACTATTGTGGGCTAAGTCCCCGAAAAAACCATCTCCGAACTTGACACCCTTACTATCACCCCTAAATTGATAGTCGAACCGAATCACGACGAGAGACTCTCGTAGGGCGGGTGTAGAACACTCGCCCTCTGATTTTCGATGGATTTTGCACATGAAATGCTACCTGGCCAAGACAGGCGACGTCAAACAGAAATGGCACCTCATCAATGGTGACGATCAGGTCGTTGGCCGTCTGGCTGTCAAGATTGCCCGCATCCTCTGCGGCAAGCATCGCCCCGAATACACCCCGCACATCGATACCGGTGACTTCGTCATTGTGACCAACTGTGAGAAGGTTCGCTTCACCGGCAACAAGATGGAACAGAAGGTTTACCAGCACTTCACCGGCTATCCCGATGGCCGCAAGGTGCGTCCGGTCAAGGAAGTCCTGGCCAAGAAACCTGAGTTTGTGCTGCGTGAAGCGGTCCGCCGCATGTTACCCAAGAACATCATTGCCCGGCACATGCTCACCAAGCTGAAGCTTTACGCTGGCCCCGATCATCCTCATCAGGCTCAGGAACCAGTCGAACTCAAACCCGAAGCTGCCTGGTAACCAGGTATCTGCTTTGTAACGACAAGGATTAGTATCAGTATGGCGACGATTCCCAACAATTTCATCTGGGCCACTGGTCGACGCAAGTCCTCGGTGGCTCGTGTTCGTATCACCGACGGCAAGGGCAAGTTCACCGTCAATGAACGTCAGGTTGACGAGTTCTTCCGCATTCCCAAGGATGCAAGCCTGGCACAACTGCCGCTTCGTGTCGCTGAGATGATCAAGAAGCTCGACGTGCATGCCAAAGTGCATGGCGGCGGAACGACGGGCCAATCGGGTGCTATCGCTCACGGTTTGGCTCGTGCGATCCTCAAGCTGAAAAAGCCGACTGAAGGCGAAGCGGCTGCTCCCGCCCCAGTGGCAGAAAGCGAAGCAGGAGCACCCGCCGCACCGGAGAAGCTGCCCATTAGCCGACGGCTCAAGAAGGCCAAGCTGCTGACCCGCGATGCACGCATGAAGGAACGCAAGAAATACGGCCGGAAGGGCGCTCGCCGTGGCTTCCAGTTCTCCAAGCGTTAATCGACAATCTGCGATTTCTCTCACAGCCACGAGGTCTTCCTTGTGGCTGTTGCTATTTAACTGGCAGCGGTAGCCTATAGATCTTCCGATCCTCCGAGATCAGGATCAGATCGTCCCCATCCCAGGCGCACCCTTCCACTTTATGGAGATCATACTCGAAGAAAGTTGGCTGCTCGCTAAGTATGTCAGTCACATTGCCAGTGGGCAGCGAATAGAGCACAGTGTAGAACTTGTTGACCAGAGCCAGCCGTTTTCCATCTGGCGAGATGCTGGCATCGGCGATCATGAGCATTTCCGGGGCCAGCATGCCCACTTCTTCAATCACCTGCGTTGGGCCTTCCGGCTTCATCGGCAGACGATACAGGTGAGTCTCGGCCAGGTTCCTGCCTTTCGAGATGATCCAAAACATGCCGTCTTGAAGTACCAGCGATTCGGCATCGAAAGGCTTGGCAGGGTAGGTGAAATGCCACTGCCCGGTCACGGGGACTGTCTGGGGTTCCATCGGCGGTTTGGCGTCGAGTCGATCAGGCTCATCAATGCGGTAGATGCTTCGCTGCTTGTGCTTGAGATAGTTGTTCCCAATATCGCCGACGTAGATGTGGCCGTCTGAATCGATGGCCAGGGCTTCCCAGTCGACATTTGGTACGCCCGCCAGTCGAATGGTGGCATGAAGCTTGCCCGACGTTTCGATGGCGAATAAATAGGGTGGATTGCCTGAGTCACATAGCGTCCAGTAGATGCCCGGATGCTTCTTGCTCTTGATCAGGGCTGACGCTTCCTGCACCAACGGAGCTTTCACCATACCGACACGCTTGACCATACCCCGAGCATTGATCCGGTGGCTACTCAGTGCAGATTCTGCTGGTATCGTCGGATGAACTTGCACCTTAGGGGGTTCATGAATCCAGAGCCCCATCGCCAGCATCGATCCCAGTAGCAGGGCGAGGGCGATGATTGGCATCGATACTCGTTTACGAGGGAGCATCGGGGAAAAGTCTGTCACACGGGAAGTATCTGAATGGGGCGTGGTGTCGGTCGCAGAGATAGTCTCACCGAGTTCCCGAACATTTTCGGTGGGCGTTTTCGTCCTGGGGAAGGCCTCATTCATCATGAATCAACCAAATGTTGTCCTACTAATCTTACGAATCAAACCCCGTCAGGGTGCCGAACGACTCAATTGAGCACCAATTGCCTTATTCTGGCTCCTTACTCCTGTCTTCTGGCTCCTTAGCCGCCCAACATCATATCTTATCCTTATCTACTATGTTCTCATGCAGAAGAAATGGGGTGGTGGGCCAGACATTCCTGTCTGGCCGGCACAGACAAGAATGTCTGTGCCACCAAATGTCTTTTGTGTGGTTACTTAGCTCCTGTCTACTATCTCCTAGCTACTAATCACATGCTCCCAAAAGTCGCCATCGTCGGTCGTCCCAATGTTGGCAAATCCTCTCTGTTCAACTGGCTCGCTAATGTTCGCATCAGCATCGTTGAGCCTACTCCCGGCGTCACCCGTGATCGCCTCAGTACCCCCATCGAACTCGATGACAACTGCTGGGTCGATCTCATCGATACCGGCGGCATGGGCATCATTGATCGTGATGATCTGACCGAAGATGTCGAAAAGCAAATCGCCATTGCTATCAACGAAGCCAGTGTAGTGCTGTTCGTGGGCGATGCCCGTGACGGCGTGGTGCCTCTCGACGAGTTGGTGGCCCAGAAGCTCAGGCTCGTCAATAAGCCCGTCATCATGGTGGTCAATAAGTGCGATGTGGAGAAGTACGAAAGCAACGCTCAGGAGTTCCGTAGGTTTGGCTATGAACCGTTCCTCATGGTCAGCGCCCACCAGGGCAGGGGCCGTGAAGATCTGCTCCAAGCCATCAAGGCTGCGTTGCCCAAGGATTGGGACGATCTCGCTGCCCCCAAGGAAGCGGAACTCAAGATCGCCATCGTTGGCCGCCGCAACGTCGGCAAGAGCACCTTCATCAACTCCCTGGCTGAAGAGGACCGGGTCATCGTCAGCGAAGTGGCCGGCACCACCCGTGACAGTATCGATGTTCGCTTCGAACGGGATGGCAAAACCATCATCGCGATCGATACCGCCGGCATTCGCCGCAAGGGCAGCGTGGCGGACAGCATCGAGTTTTACAGTCTGGCCCGTGCTGAGCGTTCTATCCGCCGTGCTGATGTGGTGCTCCTCTTTTTCGATGCTGAGCAGACGACCAGCATTGTGGATAAGCAACTCGTCTCCTACATCGCAGAGAACTACAAGCCAGCTATCTTCGTCGTCAACAAGTGGGACTTGCTCAAGAAGGAAGGCAAGCTCACCGGCGAATGGGCTGAGTATCTCCACAAGACCTTCCCAGCTCTCGAGCATGTGCCCATCGCCTTCACGACAGCCATGGATCACAAGAACGTGCAGAAGGTGTTGAACCTGGCCCAGATGTTGCAGAAACAGGCACAATCACGGGTCAGCACGGCCAAACTGAACGACTGTCTCCGTCGGGCTATCGAGAAGAAACCCCCAACGATGCGGCACGGCAAGAATCCGAGACTGTATTACGCTACCCAGACCGAAGTCAGCCCTCCGACGATGGTGCTGTTCACGAACATCCACGATGTCTTCTCTGAATCGTATCAGCGTTACCTGATGAAGAACATTCGCAACGAACTGCCCTTCAAGGAAGTGCCCGTCCGCTTCATGTGGCGAGTCAAAGGCGAGCAGCGGCTGCCCGAAGCGAACGAAGAACTCCCAGGCAAGCCCCGCCGCATCCACAGTCCGCCCGCCAAGAAGCGGGTCGTCCCCAACCTGATCCGCTCGCTGAAGAAGCTGGAAGCGGAGGAAGAGAAGAAAGTCAAAGCAGTGAGGCAGACGAAGAAGCCCGCCAAGTGGAAGCAGGAAGAGAAGAAGGGTGACGTCTGGCGGAATGTGTAGTATTTCTCCCCTCTCCCCCGGCGGGAGAGGGGCTGGGGGTGAGGGGGAGCATGGTGCAGGGCGCAACACCAGACCTCATGAAACGTCGAAACCTACCGCTGGCGCGGCGATTGTGGAAAAAGACTATGACTGAATATCAAAATACTCGTCGAATTCATGGCTCATTCCACCCCACTCCGTGCTTAGCATCTAAGGACATGATTACCACCTCCGCCGAAGCCTGGCGATTGTCAGGTACGCCTCAGATTCTATGAGGCTTCTGGTTCATCATTATCATGTTCCGCGTTTCGTATACCGGCTCGACGGCGGTTGAGTCGGTGTGGCGATCCATGGAGTTTCCGTCATGTCGCATCTATTCAAGAACCTGTTCACACGCAAACCTGCGCTCAAGCCAATACTGAAGAAAAGCCAGCTTCATATGGAGGCCCTCGAAGATCGAGACCTCTGTGCCGCTGGCGTCTGGGTGGACAACCATACGTTGTTCATCCAGGCTACCAACAAGGGCGACAAGGTAGTGATTTCGCAGTATCCAGGTCTGGATGCCAACAGCTTGGCCGACAACAAGGTGAAAGTCGATTGGACCCATTCGGGCAAAACCGACCACCTCAGCTTCAATCAGTACAAGTACGTCAACCAAGGAGACAAGCTCGTTCTCCAGCTGGATATCAACAATATCGATTTCAATGGCGGATCAGGAAATGATACCGTCAAGAACCTCACCGATATCAAATCAACGATGCGTGGCCATCAAGGCAATGACACTCTGACGGGCGGCACGAGTCAGGACATGCTCTATGGCGGCACGGGCTCCGATACGCTTTACGGCAGCGATGGCGATGACTTTCTCTATGCTGTTGAGCCAAACTGGAATGGCTCCAACGTAGCCACGGATCGCCTCTTTGGCGGGGACGGCAAAGATTGGCTGGAAGGCGCTACCGGGGGCGTCAATTTCCTTTACGGCGAAAAGGGAGACGATACCCTGTGGGGTGGTATCAAGAAGGCCACCAACTTCCTCTATGGCGGCGATGATCAAGATGAGATCTATGGCGGCACCGCTACCAAGGGCAACGCGCTGGCGGTGGTCAATTACATCCTCGACTCAAACGGCGTCGATTGGGCATGGGGCGGAGACTATGCCACCAACTTTGTCTTCCTGGCTGATGGAAAGCCGGTTCAGGATGACGACAAGTTCATCCAGGGTTACAAGAGCAACGACTACTGGAACGTCGATCCTGAAATCCAGTATCAAGGCCTGTTTTATGGCGATCATGTTTATTCCAAGAAGAAGGTAGGGTACACTTTCGATTCAGTTAAGTAACGATTTTGAATGGCATTCCCTCGTTTCTGGGGGCAAGGGATACCCTTTATGAACAGTTCTGCGACTTCGATCTTGCACTCCGCCCCTACTTTCGCTATCTCCCGCAGACTCAAGATAAACTCTGCCGACGTTTCCCGGCACAACGACTGAGGGCCGGCCTCTCTTTTGAGAGGCACCTTCAGTGCAGTTGACCAGCATACGCTCGGCGGGAATGATTGAATTGGTCTACTCTGTGGGGAAGTCTGTGCGATCTGTCTGTCGATTCCTGATCCTCCTCAGCCTGGCGACACTCGTCGGCTGTGGCCTCTTGCCTAAGAAGGGTGCGGAGACAACTCCGCCTTCCGGGTTCTCAGGAGATCGTCTGCCTGCCGCTGGCGCCGCTCAGGGCAATAATACTCAGGGAAACACCACCAGCCGCAATGCCCTGTTAGCTGGGCAGGTGATTGATGCCTTCAGCCAGCGCAAGGGTGGCGTCAGCCTGACCTTGCAACCTGTTGATGGCGGTGATGCGGTTCAGGCTATCACCAACGATCAAGGCTATTTCACGGTCAACGGCCTTCAAGCCGGCAAGCGATACAAGATCACTGCCAAGGCGCAAAATGGCGCCGTGGTCAGCACTGGCTTCACCGAAGCGACTGCCCCCAATGTCGTCGTCCTGGTCAAACTGAACGATTCCCGCACCGATACCGATGGCAAGTCTGCTGCCATGAGCGGAACCATTGGTGGACGACACCCCAGCATGGCTGGCCCTGATGAAAACCCACCAACCTGGTCACGGGGTAATCCCGCATCGACAGGCAAAGGTGATCGTCTTGGTGCCGCTCCCGATGTCACGCAACCACCAGGCAACAATGGCACTCAGGCCGTGCCTACTTCCGCACCTGGTGTTAACCCACGCCTTGGTCGCCCGGTGACGGCAGAGCCTCCACCGCCTTCCAGTTCCAATGTGCCCGAGCGTCCTGAGTACATTGCTATCTCTGAGCCAAGAACCAAGCCACCGACGTTGGACATTCGTGGCCCCAACAGTGCTGTTCCTGGTGAACAGGCCCGGCCCAGTAATGCGGGCAACAGCTATCTTGATCTGCCACTGCTCGACCTCGATGGCCGAACCACCTCGCTTGCCAGCTACCGAGGCCGATTGACGCTGGTTGATCTCTGGAACACCGATTGCATTCCCTGCGTCCAGGCAATGACCGAGCTGATGAAGGTGCAGCGAACCTACAATTCGCAGGGTCTGGTCGTCGTTGGTATTGCCGTCAACGAACGGGGTAAGACGCAAGACAACGCTGACAAGATTCGTTGGCGCACCGGCCAGAAGGGCGTCGATTATCCGCTTTTGATGGAACAGCCGAGCCACCCTGCCGCCACAGCCTTTAAAGTGGAGCAGGTTCCCACGCTGGTACTGCTCGACGAAGCAGGCCGGGAAGTCTGGCGCGGAGTTGGCTTTAATCCCGATACGAAAAAAGCCTTAGAGCAGGAATTGCAGCGAAGGTTACGATAGCTTGGAGAAAATGCGTGATTTTAGGTAATATAGCTTAATCTTGAGAGCCGCCCATAATTATTTGAGACAGATATTACCAAAAAAAACACCACGATTTGTCGTAACATCAAATAAGACTTACACTTTAACAGCTAAATTTGCGCGCACATACTAAGAACCTAAATACCTGCTTATGGCACTTCGTATTGAACCAGAAGCTGAACCCATCCCCGGCTATCGGCTCATTAGCCGACTAGGTGGGGGAGGTTACGGCGATGTCTGGAAGTGTGAAGCACCGGGAGGATTGAACAAGGCCATCAAATTCGTTTTCGGGCAACTCGGGAGTTCCGAGAATGTCATGGGGGAAGACGTTGATGATGTTCGAGCTGCCCAGGAACTCAAATCGTTGGAACGCATCAAGAAGATTCGTCATCCTTTCATCCTGGCTTTGGATCGCTACGAGATCAAAGACGGTCAATTAATGATTGTTTCTGAGTTGGCAGATTGCAGCCTGTTCGATCGATTTCGCGAGTGTCATCAGCAGGGGATGAAAGGAATTCCACGTGACGAACTGCTGAATTACATGCTGGAGACGGCAGAAGCTCTCGATTACATGACTGAGAAGCATGACCTGCTCCATCTGGACATCAAACCACAAAATCTCTTTTTGCTCTGCAACCACATCAAGATTGGCGATTTTGGCCTCGTGAAAGATGTGGAAGGGAAACTGGCCAATGTCACTGGGGGGTTCACGACGAATTATGCAGCCCCTGAATCTTTTGAGGGTTTTGTCAGCCGCTTCTCGGATCAATACAGTTTAGCGATCGTTTATCAGGAGTTGCTGACCGGAAGCCGGCCCTATACTGGAACGAATATCAAGCAGATTCTCCTTCAACATATTCAGGGCAAGCCGAAACTCGATCCGTTGCCGGCTTCGGATCGCCCTATCATCGAACGGGCGCTCGCAAAAGCACCATCTGATCGGTGGCCCAGCAGCATGGCCATGGTGAAGTCGCTAGTCTGTGCCAAAAGCGTCAGATCTGACTATGATCCCGAAACCATGATGATGGCTCATCGTCAGGGAGAAACTAATCCTGAACTCGTTCTGCCACACGAGGAGAGGATTTCTCTTTCACATTCGGCTAGCGTTAACAGAAACCACCAACGCGTCGGCATACCTCACCCGCAGCCAAGCGAATCTATCAATAAGGCGCGGACTGCGAATTTTAGAGAATTGGGGCTCTTACCGCAGCACTCTCAGGCGGGAGTGTTACGGCCGGTGATCATGATTGGCCTGGGACAGATGGGCCGTGCTGTTCTGCAAACTATGAAGCAGGAGGTTCTTGCCCTGTTTGGTACGACGGAGTTTCCTCTGTTACGATTGCTGGCCATCGATACCGATGCTACTCGCCCGGGACGTGTACTGGTTGAAAAGCCTCATCCCGAAGACCTTCTGGTTATGACTCTCAGCAGACCGGCGCGCTATGTTCGTACTCGTGATGATCTACCCCCCGTCGAAACCTGGTTGGATCCCGAACTACTTTACCGCATGCCGCGTACGCTTATCACCAGCGGCATACGTGGGCTTGGCCGGCTGGCATTCATCGAACACTACGCCGAATTTGTCTCAAGATTTGAACGAGAGCTGGCGGAAGTACTTTCGGATGAAACTCAGGCGCAAGCCTGCAAGATCAGCAAGTCGGCCATGCGGAATGCCGAGCCATTGGTCTACCTTGTCACGCATCTGGGAGGGGGCACCGGGAGCGGGATGTTCCTCGATTGCGCGTATGCTGTACACTCCATCATGAAGAACAGACAACTCTCTGCGCAAGATGTCGGGGCGATCTTTCTAACCCCTCAGCAGCGGGAAGACAACATTCCCGACCTCGCTGAAGCGAACGCCGTGGCAGCGATTCACGAGTTATTCCACTATCAGCAGGCGGGATCGACTTTTCGAGCGCAGTATCAATCCAAGGCTGAACCAGTGGTGCATTCCTCTGCCCCGTTCAATCACTGCTTGTTTCTTGAGACGCCTCTGAGAAAGGAAAATCAGAATCCAGGCCAATCATGTCCTGCAGCCTTCACACTACAACGCCTGGCCATGTCACTTTCGCGGCTATTTTATACTTCTCTGGGGCAGGTGGCTGATCCGTCCTGGCTCAGCCGTTCTTCCGAGGCAATGTATCAGTCAATGGGATCGAGAGTAGTTGGGTCATCGCGCCATGAGGTCATTCAACGCGCTTCCGCTTCCCTGTGCAACCAAATGATTGATCACTGGCTGAAGCCACTGAACACCGGACTATTGTCTGAAGCGCAGTCCCTTGTCAATGTGTTTATTGAGCAGGAAAGACTGGGGTCTTCCGAACTCTTGAAGTATCTCGAAATTGCCGTGGCCACTGTGCTCCAACAGAGTTCGGAGCAATACGCACGACGTCTGCTTGAGCCGTTGTCCGTCCCGATTAAGGTGCGTTTGCCGCAGCCCTCTGAAATCGAGAATTCGCTCAAGGAAATTCTTTCGACACTAGGCAGTAACAAACGGGATGATTCCGTTTCCGTTTCTGTCCTGCAACCCTCAACTAAAGTCAGCCGAGTCCTGCGCGAGGCGGTAGATCGTCGGGTGCAATCAGCGGCAACACACTTGAAATCCTCGGTGCATCAACTGGTTGACAGGGCCAACAGACGGCTGGGCCTCGCCGACGAAGTATTGCGAAATACTGTCTGCTACTTTGAGCAGCGGCAGCAACATCACGCTCAACTGGCCTTGCAGCAACAGGAGAAATTTGCCGAGGAACTGAGCTTCCTGAAATCCGACTTGCAGGAATATGAACGATTGCGATCAACTGCCAAATTTCTCTGGCCGAAATTACCGGCGGCTGGAGAACGCATGTTGGTCATATATCATACTCGATACCAGGCCTTAATGCATGAACAGGTAGCATCTATCTATTCCAGCCTTCGCTCTCAGTGCAATGGCATCAGTCAACAATTACGGAACTGCCGCTCTAAACTCCTCGACGTTCGGCAGATGCGAAACTTGCAGGACGACCTGTCATCTGGTTCCAATTTAGGTGCAAGTGACTGCAAATCATTATTGATACCGCACCACTTTACGGATGTTTCTCAGATGTCTGATCAGGTGATTAACAACATCATCTCAAATCAGATTGAATTAATCGATGAGCGACTGGCGCGCAAACTGTCTTCCAGTTCTACTCCTCTTGTGGAACTCACGCAAAGTTCATCCGATGTGCTGAATCCACTGAGACAGTTAATACTGGATGAATTATCATGCTACCTCGATCAAACTCTGCCGACGGACGATTTGGCTGCCATGTTCGCCGATTATTATCCTGATAGCGCACAGGCGATTAGCACATTGCAGGACGAAATTCATCTTCCGGTTTCGTTAACTCAACAGACACAGGCTTATGAGATTGATTATGTCATGCTTCCGCAATCGGAACAATCTTCCAAGATTGAAGCGGAAGTAAGGGAGTCGTTCCCCAATACGATGACACTGCAGTCGTCCCAGACACAGGAAATAGTGATACATCGTGCCGTATTAGGCATTCAGTTATTTGAACTCAGCGTGATGAATGAAGCTTGCCTGCAAGCGTACGAGACTGCCAAAGCCATCGATCATTTTACTCCGCATGCCAGGCAGGATATTGAGCAATGGCACAATCCCATTGTGCATTCGCCGACCGCGCAACTTCAAGTGCAACAATAATCGAGTCTCAGTTAGTGGGTCATTTTCATTCTCTCACCCTTTCCAAGGGGGAGTTGGAGGGGGTAATTTCTCCGAAATATCAAACCCACC
>DAOMFV010000102.1:0-18831 GCA_035430005.1 Gemmatales bacterium | reverse complement strand
TCGAGCGCTCTTTCAGAGCTTAATCATGGAAACGTACTCACCTGGCCCTTCCGGGCCTGGCTAAAATCGAATGCTCCGTTGGAGCAAGCAGTCGAGTTTCTCTTCCCTTGCTAGCGCTGCGGGCTGGTAAACACCGCTACTTCCCCGGCTCCAGCTTAAAACTCGCCGTCAACGAAATGCCATACGTCAAAGGCTCCTGATGCCCCGACTGATAGTTGGTATTCAATTCCCGCACCGCCACTGTTTCAGAACCGTCCTCTTTGAGCGTGAACGGGAACTTGGCCAGTTCCCCAGACCCGTTCATCCCCCGCTGCACTCCGCCATAGTTGTAGACATTGTTCATCGTGGAAAAGTTGCTGTTGATGTTCTGAATCGCTCCTGCTTTCATCTCTGCCGCTTCGGCGAGATCAGTGGCAATGGCCCTGGCTCGTTTCATCGCATCTCCATAGAGTTTGACGCGATCCTCCCTGGTGACCTTGGCCGCGATCTGAAAGCGAACATCCGTAGTAAACATCGACGAGTCATTACGGTACATGTAGACGTTGTTGTTCACATCGGTGTTTTCATCCTTGGGAAGGGCCTCGGTCATGCCGCTCAGTTCTTGATAATCTTTCCTGAGTCGCTCCTGGAGATCGGCCAGCAATACGAGGGGCTCCTTGGTCTTGCTCTTGGGTTTGAGATCTATGGTCAGGTACCGTTCGAGGCAGGTCATAGTGTGGCTCTTGTCGGGTTGACCATTCCCGCCGAGTCCGCCGCCCAGTTGCATCTGTCGCTGTTGAATCATCGACGACACATTGCGATAACGATTCAGCAGATTCTGTGAAGGCAGCGACATGCCGGCGTTGGCAACGATCACCTCCGCGCCCGCTTCGCCGAGCTTGGTCAGCAGTTTCTTTTCAGCCGCCACCAGAGCCGCCTTGGCTGTCTCTTGATCGTTCCCCTTGCCGTACTGCTTGAATTGCACCCGAATGATCTCCGGCTGCTTCGTCATCTCCGCGGTGCCGGTGACGGTGATGACACCCTGCTGCATCGCCGCCGCGGACTGCCCATGAAGATGCGTGGTGATGACCAAGCTGCAACACGCCAAAGCCAGTAGCCGGTAAGCGTTCATGACATTTCCGCCTGAGGAGTTATCCACAAGCTCTATGTTTACACAGCTTACCATCCGCTGCAAGCAGCAAGCGGAAGGAATTGATGATGACTGTGGCTTGTCTGGTTCCTCCCCATTCCAAGGGGAGCTGTGGCACGCAACGCCCTAAACACAAGCGTGCCTTGCCAGCACAATTCCAAGCGTTTTCCCTTGAGATTTGCACTTTTTCCGACGCTCGGCTGCCTGAGGCAAGAAGGGATAGGTCAAACAGATGGGAAATCAGGCCGTTTCTAGACGCTGGCCTACCAGAAACCCCTTGTTTCATGCCGTTTTCTGATGCCTCAGGGAGTTGAGAGACCGAATCACAGGGAAAATACGGGCAAATTGTCCTATTTCAGCGACCTTAGGTTTATGGCGTTGTGTGGCACGGTTGTGTTGTACTCAACTCAACCCTGTGAATCTTTCCGTAATTGATGCACATTCACAGGGTTGAGCGGGAGTACCCGCACAACCCCTGCCACAACTTTTGGGTTTTCCCAACTACCCTTACTTCAAATACGCACAAGGATCAACCGAAATGGTCACGCCGCTGGCCTGGGTAAGATCGACGGATAGCACTTTACCCTTGCGGGCAGCTCCACCCCAGACGCCGCGAGTCAACGTATTCATCAAATCGGTGACCAGAACGGGAGCATCATGCGTGCTGCCGACTGTTGTTGTAATGGTGGTGACTCGAGGCAGCGAGGTAAGCAGCGCACTCGCTGGCTTGCCATTCGTGGTAGTCAGCACGATGGTGCCGTTGAGTGCCTGCACTGCCTGGAACTGCTGCACCATGAGCGTATTCACTCTAGCCTTCTGCGGCTTCAGATAATTGCCGAACACAAAGTCAGCAATCGACTTGCCCTGCTTGATGCCCTGCTCCTTATCAAACTTCCAGTGGATGCCGAGGTAGATGCGGCTTTGGCCGTTTTCTTCCTGGGCCTGGCTGAAGCTGGTGAACGACCGGGTGACTACCGGACGAACGATGCCGTTCTGATCCTTGGTGATTCCGTTGAACTCATCCGAACTAATGGTGAAGCTGATGTTGTTCGTGCCGTAGAACCTGGTCAGCGTTTCGAACAACGCGGCGCCAAAGGTGGCATGGCCGGAAGCATAGGCCGGGAAAGGCGGCGTGAAGTTCGTGCCACCGCCGTTATCGTTGGGCGCGCCCAGAGGCAGCCAGTTCGCATCGCCCACTGTGTTTGCATTGCCATCCACGTCGCCGGCTCGAATGCCGGTCACCGGTCGCCAGAATTCGTAATCGTACTTGTTGTTCCAGCAGGCAATGCCGGCATCAGCCATCGAGAAATTAACAAGGGCAAACAGGCGGGCATTCTGCACTTCAGAATTGCCCTGCTGAATTGCGATCGTTTCAGCGATCTGGTTGTAGAGTCGGGGCGGGGTGCTAAGCCCCCGTGAACCATCGTAGCCCCAGAAGATGCCGATCTCTGTTTGCTCGGCAGTACGGATCGTGGGGGTCGTCACGCCATCGCCGCCATAATTCTTCACTTCATTGAAGGCGTCGGCATACTGCTGGCTGGTGAGCTTCGGAGGCGGAGGAATGTTCACACTGGTAGTGCTCAAGATCGCGAACGGCGTCACGTTGCCCCACTCCGGCCCCACCGGCATCTGGCCCGGATGCAGAGGGTCAGGCTGCCAGGTTCCCAGCTTGGAGTTCAGATCATAATGCATGGGGGCGTTGGAGCCGTCATTGGCCCGAGCAGTCAGAATCGCCGCTGCCACCGTGTGCCCCACTTCCACACCCGCGTCTCGGGCGCTGCTGGGTCCAATCAGAGCCAGGTCAGCAGCCAACTGTGTATCGAGTTGCGTCTGGAAATCGGGGTAGAGCGCCACCAGGGCATCGTGCGCAGCCTGCGCGGCAGCAGCATCCATCGACGCGCCCTGGGGTGCTTTCACTTTGATGAGATACGGAGCGTACGAACCATCGATCGAATTGACCGCATCGTAAACAGCGCCCGACACAATAGCCAGCGCCCGGGAACTGCGATCCGGCCCCGCCTGCTTGGCGTTGGCCCCCAGGTAGCTGTCGTTCACCATGGCATCGAGAGCCATGTGATTCCATTCCAGAACAATATCGCTCGACAGCACCAGGCGGTCTTCGAGGGTTTCCAGAACTAACTGTTTGGAGCGAAGGGGACGACGCAGTTCCGAGCCGGCAGTGATGAAAGACAACATGGTGGCCTTCCGTGGCTGACAATCATTCCTGGAAACGAAACGACGGTTCCAGGATGTCGTGTCCATGACTAGAGTCTTTTCGTCAAACCCATCGCCTGAACGCCTTGGATATTGCTGCTGACCTGGAGTTTTCATGCTGCACCTCGTCCTGGAAAGGCAGGTGTAGCGGCTGTAGCGATTATCATGATACACGCAAAGGGAACCGAGCACATTCTCCGGCACCTCGATTTTCTCATTTTCCCTTGAACGTTCCACACTGCGAATATCCGTCCAGTTCCTCCCCTTACCAAGGGGAGGTTGGGTGGGGTGCTTCCCTCCGCAAGAACAACCCCCTCTAACTCCCCCTTAGTAAGGGGGGAACCAAACTGCTTATATGGTCTTGCACGCCTCATCAAAACTCAAACGCGGGCTGCGCGGATACAGCTTGCTTGCATCCCCATACCCCAGGTTGCACAGGAAGTTCGACTTCACATAGGTGCCGGCAAAAAACAGCTCATCCACTTTCTGGTTGTTGAAGCCCGACATCGGCCCGCAATCGAGCCCCAGCGACCGGGCAGCCAGCATGAAGTAGGCCCCTTGCAGCGAGCTGTTCCGCAGGGCAATCACTTCCAGTTCATTCTCCGGCTTCTTATCGAACCACGACTTGGCATCAGCATGCGGGAACAGCTTGGGCATCAGTTCATAGAAATGGATATCCATGCCGATGATAGCCGTGACCGGAGCGCTCATGGTTTTGTCCACGTTGCCGGCGTCGAGCCAGGGCTTGAGCTTCTCCTTAGCTTCCTTCGACTTCACAAACACAATCCGCATCGGGCACATATTGGCAGAAGTCGGCCCCATCCGCGCCAGATCGTAAGCCTGCTGTAGCAAGGCATCATCCACCGGCTTGTTCAACCAAACGTTATGGGTGCGCGCTTTATGAAACAAAAGGTCATGCATTTCACTTGCCATGATGGTGCCTTTCAAGAGTGCCGACGATGTTACGATTTATCTTAGCGACTCAACCCAAACAATCCCGTCATCAATTCTCCCCTCTCCCCTGGAGGGAGAGGGGTTGGGGGTGAGGGAGAGCAACGACAAGCTGCCTTCACGATACCAAATCAGCCACATCCAACCGCCCCCGCTCAGCGAGCCAGCGAAATCGACTCAACGTCGCCTCGCACCCCGCCCGCAGCGAGGTCAACGGCAACGGCCCGAAGTTCTTCTGTAGCCCCTCATCCAAAAAGCCATGAGCGACCGGCAGATGCTTCTCCCCATACGTAATCAGCTTCGCCGTCTGGGGCGCCAATTCGCACATCGTCTGGTAGATCGTCTTGATCTCCACCTGCTGACCTTTCAGATTGTAAACATCATGGCCACGATAGTCGGGATTTAGTTGAGCGCACCTCAGAAAGCTCTTGGCCACATCGTCTGCGTACTGCATATCCTGCCAGCCGCCGAAGCTGATGTGCCAAGGCTTGCCGATAGCGACGCTCTTGAGAGCCTTGGTCGGTTCGCTGGTCATGCCGAAATCGCGCCCCACGCCATACACCGTCGCAGGCCGAATGCCGACGCTGTTGATGCCATTCTCTTCAAAGTAGATGCGAGCATTCCCCTCGTTGGCCGCCTTGTACACACCATAGTGGGTCGTCGGCGTGTGGCTGGCCGTATCATGCAATGGCGGAGCGTCTTCATCCTCCGGCGGCCCGAACACCGCCGCTGAGCTGGCATAGACAATCCGCTTCACCTGGTCCTTCAGGTTCTTGGCTGTCTCGAACACCGCCAGCGTGCCCAGCACATTCACCCTCGCCCCCCGCATCGGATCAGCCCGGCACACCGGCACCTGCAATCCAGCGAGATGAATGATATGCGTGATACCGTTCTGCTCGACCACCTTCTGAAACGCAGGTTGATCAGCCACATCCCCTGCATGGAACTTCACCAGCGACATCAAGTCCGGCTCCATCACCTGATTAAGCCGCTTGGGTTCCAGCGTCAGGTCATAGACATGAATCGTCTCCCCTTTTTCAACAAGGTTCTTGACGATCCACGACCCGATACATCCAAAACCGCCAGTAAGAAGAATGGGCATGATGCTTTGCTCTAGTGAGGATGGCAGACGATCAACGTATGATAGTGCGCATGATCCAGCTTGGGAGTGAAGCCCATGTCACTCAAAAACTGTGCCACACTCCGGCGGTACTCCGTCGGGGTGTGGTTTCGGAGTACAAGGTCTCATCTCTTTGATTCAACGTGATAAGACAAGCGACAGCAGCACACCTCGACGTGAGTACACGTCGAAGTGTGGCACGGCCTCAGTCTTTGCTCCGAAGGAGCACCCGATCTTAGCCAGGCCCGGAAGGGCCTGGTACGAGCACGAAAATGAACCAAGCTCTGAAAGAGCACCCGAAGTTCGAGCGATCTTTCAGAGCTTGAAGTCACCTACCAGGCCCTCCCGGGCCTGGCTATTATCGAATGCTCCGTTGGAGCAAAGAACCGAAACGCTAACCCTATTTCACCTTCCCATTCGGCAGCGCCCCCAGATTCTCATACAGATGGCACAGCGACGCCATCAACTTCCGCCAATCGCCTTCATGCAGGCTTTCGTTCGGCGAGTGAGCATTGCTCTTGGGGTCTTCAATGCCCAACAATAACGCCGGTGCTCCGCCGAAGAGCTTGGCCAGCGGGCCGACAAAACCGATGGAACCACCGCTGCCAATGGCCAGGGGCTTCTTCTTGAACCCCGATTCGAGTGCCCGACGGGCTGAATCAAAGGCAGGCCCCGTCGGATCGGTCATCCACCAATCGCAGCCATGACCGCTCGGATTGACCTTCACCTTCACACCCCACGGTGGGTTGGCACAAAGGAAGTCCCGCATCGCCTGGATGATGTTCTTGCCCTTCATATCCGGCACGGTGCGAATGCTCAGTATCGCCTTCGCCTTCGGCAACACCTGGTTCGATCGCTGGGCCAGGCAACTGGCTTCCATCGCAATGATCGTCGCAGCAGGCAGTCGCCATTTCTGCTCGCATACATGCACATTGAGCGGATGCACCAGATCGAGGCCCGGCAGCAGATGAAACTCTTTCTTGAGCTTCTCTTCGGTGATCGGCAGCAACTTGTACTCGAGCTTCTCAGCAGCAGTCAGCGGGCGAACGCCTTCGTACAACCCCGGCACCGGCAGACGCTTCCGTCGCCAACACAGCCGCCCCATGATTTCCGCCAAGGCGATGGCAGGGTCAGGCAGCACGCCGCCACCCGAACCACTGTGTACGGGCTGCTTCAGCGCTTCCACTTCAACAAGCAGTTCAACGATGCCACGCAGCGAGTAAGTGATGCACGGCGTGCCGACTTCAACGTTGGACGTATCGCAGACGACGATCACATCAGCCTGGATCATCTTCTGGTACTGTTCAAAGAACGGGATGAGATGGCGGGAACCAATCTCTTCCTCGCCCTCCACCAGCATCTTGATGTTGACCGGCAGCTTGCCCACAGTCTTGAGGCACGCTTCGATGCTCGCCAGGTGACACGTCACCGCAGCCTTGTCGTCAGCGGAGCCACGGCCATAGTAGCGGCCACCCTTGTTCGTCATCTTCCACGGGTCGCTCTCCCAACCGGCGTACTTGCCCGTCTTGGGATCCTGGTTCTGGCAAGGCTGCACATCGTAATGGCTGTAGAGGAACACCGTCGGCTTACCCGGAGCATGCAGGTGTTCGCCGTAGACGTAGGGGAAACTCTTGCCTTCTTGCCCATCAATCTGAATGGTGCGGACGTTTTCCAGCCCGGCATTCTTCATCTGCTCCTTGACCAGCTCAGCGCACTTCTGAATGTTGGGCACATCGGGTGTGCCGCAACTCACGCTGGGGATCGCGACGAGCTGACGCAGATCGTCGGTGTAGCGGTTCGCGTGTTTGGCGAGGTAGTCGAGAGCGTTTTTCATTCGAGAAGTGCCATGCCTGGTGAAGAAACAGTGAAGCAAGCGAGTATGGTAACATCCGCCTGAATCATTGAAAGAGTCTATTTGAGACTTCCTGCCGAAACGCTGGGCCTGCGTCCTCGGCTGTAATTCAGGGCTTATTGTACAATTCCCCTCTTGATTGTGCTGAAAAATCCGGCATGCTGGGTGTTTTCCCTCGTGATGTTGGGAGTCTGTACGCTCTTCGGCCCAGTTCCATACACTCTGCAAGAGCGAATGAATCCCCCAGCCAACCACCCCCAGGAGCGACCCCGGCATGGCCACGCCAAACGATTCGCCAACCCCCGAGTTTCAGCCCTACATCAGCGATGAGGCTGGGAAGACGATGAAGGAGTTCACTTGGTCAGCAGTACTCTTGGGAACTGCACTGGGCCTCGTATTCGCCGCATCCTCGCTCTATCTGGTTCTGAAAGTCGGCATTACTGTCTCGGCTTCCATTCCCGTAGCTGTGCTGGCAGTCACCTTTTCCAGGTTGTTTCGCTCGAAAACCAATCAGGCGACCATTCTCGAAAACAACATCGTGCAGACTGCCGGCTCTGCCGGCGAGTCCATTGCCTTTGGGGTCGGCGTCACCATGCCCGCCCTCCTGATGCTTGGCTTCGGTATGGATTGGCTGCGGGTACTGATCGTATCATTGATGGGCGGCATCCTCGGCATCCTGGTAATGATCCCCATGCGACGGGCTTTCATCGTGAAGATGCACGGTAAGCCGGGACAGCCAGGAACCCTTCTCTATCCCGAAGGTACCGCTTGTGCCCAGGTGCTCGTTGTCAGTGAAAAAGGCGGCAGCGGCGGCGCCGTTGTCTTCGTCGGATTCTTCCTGGCCTTCTTCCACAAGTTTCTGACGCTGGGCCTCAAACTCCTCCAGGAAACCGTGACTATTCCGATCAAGGCCGTCAACAAAGCCTGTGAATTCGCCGGCGATATGGCTTCGGAACTACTTGGCGTCGGTTACATTATCGGCTTCAAAACCAGTGCTATCATGATGGCGGGGGCGGTGCTGGGCTACCTCGTGATCATCCCAACAATCTTCTACGTAGGACAAAACAATCCAGAACCCGTTCAACTCGCCAAGGGTGCCAAGCTCATCAAGGATATGAGCGTCAGTGATCTGCGCAACGGCTTCCTTCTCTACATCGGTGCCGGTTGCGTAGCAACGGCTGGTATCATCAGTATGGTGCGAACGCTGCCCATTATTGTGAAAACCCTGGCTTCTGGCTTTGGTATCAGCGGCGGCAGCAAGAACGCCGTTCGACGCACCGAAGATGACTTGCCCATGACTTACGTCATTGGAGGCGCTCTTCTGCTCATTGTACTATTGGCTGTTTTCCTCTCCGTCGAAGTGCCCATGTACGTTGCCATCCTTGGCGCACTGCTGGTGCTGGTCTTCGGGTTTCTCTTCGTCACCGTCTCCGCCAGACTTACTGGCGAGATTGGTTCATCGTCGAACCCTATCTCCGGCATGACGACGACGACTTTGATGGTGACCTGTCTCATGTTTGTATCGATGGGCTTGACATCACCAACTGACCGCGTGCTCGCACTCTCCATAGCCGCAGTGGTGTGTATCGCCGCCTCAAACGGTGGAACAACAGCCCAATCGCTGAAAACCGGTTTCCTCGTCGGTGGCACGCCCCGTGCCATGCAGTACGCCATCCTCTTTGGCGCCCTGATCTCCGGACTGGTCATCGGCGGCACATTAATTGCCTTCAATGCCGCCAACACGATCTACTCTTCCGATCCAACCTATTTCCCAAAAGACGCTCAGAAACAGGTAGTCGTTCTCTCCGACAAGGAACGTGCCCGCTTGCCCGAAAAGCAAAGCCACGAAGGCAAGGAATACTTCGTATGGGATACCCGGCGCGAAGTCTTCCTGTTGAAGAATCAGGACCGCAAGGAGATTGTCAAAGCCCCTGATGGCCTGGCTCCTGATGGCCGCTACCTGATCGACCCGGCCGACGGGAAGGTCGCTTTCTTGATCGATCCCACCATCGGCGGCAGCATCGACAAGGTCACCGTGGACGGCAAGGAAAAGGAAGTACTTCGCTTTTCTGCCCCCAAAACACGAGTGATGACGATCATCATCGATGGTGTCCTCAGTGGCAAACTCAATTGGTCTCTGGTCATCATCGGTGCGTTTATCGCACTGACCATGGAACTGAGCCTCGTCTCAGCGCTCGCCTTTGCGGTCGGCGTCTACGTGCCCATTGCCAACTCGGTGCCGATCTTCATTGGTGGCTGTGTTCGATTGCTCATCGATCGGTACCACGCCAAGGCTCATGCAGCTGACAAGGCCGCTGCGGGCAATGATCCCGAAGCCCAGGCTCAAGCTGAAGTCGAAGCCATCCGGCGAAGTGAAACCAGCCCCGGCGTTCTCCTCGCCTCGGGTATCATTGCCGGCGGCTCTATCGCTGGTGTGCTCGCTTCCTTCCTCGCCTTCAACAAGGGACTGGAAGACACCTTTGACCTCAGCAGTTGGACCGCCAAACTCGGCGAACCGGTCAACATGGCCATCGCCCTCGTCTGCTTCGGCGGCCTGACCTTTACCCTCTGGGCCGTCGCTCGCGGCTACTGGATGAAGCAGAAGGACGCGTAATTGACCATTAGCCCCCCCAAGAGCCTGCCGGTTCATCCGGCAGGTTTTTTTTGTTTTTCTCGTCCCCGGTCGGAGACCGGGAATGAGTTTCGAATGTCGTATCGAGATCAAAACTTAAGGGAGTTAAAGTATGTTCAACTCAATTCCAAAAAAGTATGATTGGTCACTGGCCAGACTGTCTGTTTAATGGATCAACAGAATGTTCCACTTACGATGGATTCTTGTCGTCCTGGTCTGCTTGGCCGGTTTTGTACCGGCATACGCTGTGTATTCTCCGCCTTTTGACCCTACCAGCTGCGCATGGTTTGCCACTCACATCGTGGTTGCCGAAACAGTGCAGGACAATTTCGGCAACTTGAAAGTCGTCGAATCGTGGCGGGGAAATCTGATACCAGGTACGATTCTCTGGATTCCAGAATTACCGTTATTGCAGACAATAGCCAAACAGTCCGCCGACAAACGGAATGTGAAGAACCTTCCTGGAGAAGGCAAGTACCTGCTCTTTCTCCGCCAGATGGATTATCCCTGGCGCATCGTGGAAGGCCGCCGAAATGAATGGATGCCCACGCATGGCGAAAGCAGGGTCCTTTCAGCGCATGCGATGCCGTTATCCATGGCGTGGATACTACCCACCGGCGTTTTTTCACTGAGCGAAGAGAACCTTGGAAGCCTTCGCATTCCTATTCGTTTCTTTGTCGATTTGGGCCAAGCCAAAACTCATGTCGAAAGAGTACTTAAGCTGCGTGAACAATTTGATAGTGCTCTCCTGGAAACCGATCATGCAAAGAAGATTCAATCGCTGAAAAGATTATCGGCTACAGTCATTCCAGGCCCGCGCAAAACACTCGTTGCTGATCTGATCTTCAACAGCATGAATCAAATGAAACCCTATGACTTTAAACTTAAACAACAGGTTTTCGAAGGCTTGGTTGAAGACCCCAAAGAAGTCCCGTTGCGAACTTCGATTCGTGGTGAAATGGAATCAGAAAGCAAGAGACGGCAACAGGGAAGCAAACGAGAGAACCAATTCCCTCTCGCAATCCTTCATCGGTGTTCCTCTCTCTGGGAAACCGAGGCTGAGCTTCCTCCGGAACCGTATTCCAGCAAACAGTATGCATGGGCTATAGTTGGTCGAGCTTTGAATAATCTAGCTGATTCCAGACTTGCCATGCAGGAACTAACACTCACCGAACGTCTTGAAGTGCTTTCATTCGTCAGGGCAATTGTCAGGAAACTTGAGCCAGACAAATCTTCACATCAACTAATGCTGCATCACGCCAAGCTTGTGATCGACGAATTGAAATTAGCAGTGCCCTGAATTATTGCTTCTTGCCCCAGTCGGAGACCAGACACGGGCAAAGTTGCCCTCACGCTCCGCGTGATGGTGCGAAGATTGGCTGTCATCAACAAAGATACGGTGAAACGTCCTGTCCTCGCGTCCTCACTCGGAGAGTGAGGACTACACTCCAGACCCGTTTATTTCACAACCGCGGAGCGTGAGGGCAACTCTAACGAAAAAGACCGGAACTCACGTTCCGGCCTTCTCAAGGATCACGTTCGCCTCAGCCCTAACCCCGGCGGTTGCTGATATACTTCACGTACTCCTGCATCTTTTCCAGCGTCAGGCCGGTCAGGCCTTTGAGGTATTCAATCCAGCTTTCGACATCCTTGTTCATCACGCTCTGTGTCGCATAGTTGCGGAACGTGTTGTTGTCGACAAGCATCTGCTTCATCTGCGAGGGACGAATCACCTCGTTGTGGAACGTCTCGAGATCGAGCGGATTGGTAGTCTTCGGCTCGGAACGGTTCGATAGATAGAGCAGATAGTAGGTCGATTTCGACTTGTCCGGAATGACGGTAGCATCCCCCTTGACCTTGAGTTTGTCCAGCGCCTGCTTGACGAAATCATCGGGAGGATTGTCGAGCACTTTGGGGATCGGGGCGGGCTTGTACATCGGCATCGGCGAGGTAGAACTGAGTTCCGGCTCAGTGTAGCGGGCAATTACCTGGCCGGGCACGTAACCCTTCATGTCGATCAGCTTGCGGTAGTTGTCGGGGGAAGCGTTCACATCCTTGATAATCTTCTGGGCGTCCTCCTCGACGAGGGGACGGGCCTTTTCCATCTTCCAAGCCTTCACCACTGCAGGTTCGGCTTCCTTGAAGTCCGGCGTACGGGGGTCGCTGCCTTCAGCCACCCAGGTCAGCACGTATTCCTTGTTCTTGGCTTTCGAATCATGAATGCTGGAATTGGTCGCTTCAAACAGCTTGGGTTTGTATCCCAGGATTTCGTTCTGCACCAGAACATCTTTGACAAAACTCTCCAGTTGCTTCGGTGTCCTTCGTTCGGTTTGATCATAGTAGAGAGGCTTGACATAATTATTCAGCAGCCGTTCGCCCGGTTCATCAAAGAGGTTGTCCCTGGCTCGCAGGTCCTTGGTCTCGTAATAGCTGAGGCCTCGGGCGGCGGTGAACTTGGTTAGGTAGTCAGCCAGCGTCTGCTTGGTCGTTTCGTTGAACAAAGGCGGCGGCGAATTGGCGGGAATCAACTTACGCGCCACCTTGCTTCGCCACTCGTTGTACTTCTTGCCATAGTCGCCCAGGGCCTTAGTCAACTCATCAAGGTCGGCAGCGAGAAGTTCCTTGCTTCTGGTTTCGTAACGCTTCTGGATCAACGCCGGAGCCACGGTGTTGAAATCGGTGAAGACATTCTTGGAGCCAGTGTGCTGGCTGAGGAAAGGCGTGAGAATACCAGCCAATGAACTCGAACCTGCCACGCTCTGCACCGCCTGAAGCATCACATTCTGCTGTTCCGGCGACTTCTCGCCATGCAACGTCAGGGCAAAGGCATTGGCCGGAGAAAAGGTTCCCACGGTACTGATAGCCAGGGCAAAGTTACCCAGAACATTAGCCACATTGGCATGATCCTGCCGGGCGTGCCAGCTGTAGACACGCACCCACGGGCTGCCGGGAACCTTGGAGAGAGCAAACTCCATAAAAGGCAGTACGGAACGATATTCCTTATCTTTCTTGGAGTTGTACTCACTGGCAATTTCAGCTACTGCACTGAACGGATGAAGGAGATCATAAGCATCGACCTGAGCACGGTAGTGCTTGCTTGCCGCCTGCCCTTCCTTCATGTCGCCAAACACCAGGCCAATGCGGTACTTGGGCGGTATCTTGAAGCCGGGCGTGTCGGAATCCACATTGGGATAGTCCTTCTTGTACTTGTCGAAGAACGCCAGTAGTTCCGATTCGGTGGGTGCTGGCACGCGGGACAGGTAGTCTTCCACCTTCAATGGAACTATCCCCGTGCTCAGCGAGGTTTTGACGTTGACGTAGTTGTTCCACAGGTCAGCCGGAGTGATCTGCGGGGCCTTGCCGATGCCCGACACTGAACCCGAAATATCTTCATTAACTATCTGCTTGGCGATAGCGACGCGAACCTCATCAGCCAGGGCATAGAGAACGCTATCGAGCTTGGCCATGTCCAACAAGCCGCGAGCGCGAGCCCCTTCTCGGACGATCTTGCTCAGCTCATCGGCACTGATCTTGTTCATTCCCAGCTTGAGCAGATCATTCTTGATGCTATCGGCAGCCACCGTCACGCCCAGTTCGTTGGCCTTGGACTTCATCAGCACAAATTCGGCGATCGAGATCGGCGGCTCCGTTCCGAACTGCTGCATCATCTCAAACGTCAGCAGCGACGGACGAATCTGCGAGAGCAGGTTGTTATCACGTTCGGTAATGGCGTCTCGAACAGCCGGATCTTTACTGCTGAGTTCCATGATTTTCTGTTGAAGCTTGTTCCGATCTCGCATTTCGTCTTCTTTAACACCCTGGCTATCCAGGAAGCGGGCAAAACCCTGTTGACCGATGGTGTTCATCACATCCAATGCAAACTGACGATGCTGCTGCAAGTCACTCACTTGTTCCGCCGAATACTGTTTGCCGGCAACTTTGAAGAGGGTATCTTCCTTTTCGCCGCCCCCGGTGAAGAGGTTACTCACCCAGCCGAAGAATCCCCCGCTTCGAGAGCTGCCGCCCCGGGCCATGCTTTGTACTGCATCACCCACGATGAAGATCAGCATCGTGCCTATGGTGACAACCGCCAGGATCACCTTTTGATGCTTGCGGAAATAACTCATGGCCTTCGTCGCCATAAACAGCACCTTCACTAAGAAAACCACGCAGTCCAGTTGCCATGTCCCTCACAGCAAACGGAATCTGCTTCTATTGCCGGGCAGTTCGCCCCAAGTGTATGAATTGTAGGGACTTTGCGCCGTCGAACAACACCTTTCACCAACCTGTAATAATACCCGATATCGCGCCAAGCCCTTGTCTTACCCCTTGACTGCCTTCTATACCAATGACCTTTAGCGGGGGAACACCCTTCCTTCAATAGACGTAGCTGAAGTCGTGAGACTTCAGTGCCTCGGGTCAGAGTCCCCTGCCCTATGCCGAAGTGCCACCACTTCGGCTACCTGAATGAGACAAGAACACGAGGCCACCCATGGCTACCCGCAAGACCGCCGACAAAACAACCAAGCCCGCCGCTGCCAAGAAAGCCACTCCCAAAGCAGCACCTGCTAAAGATGCGCCCGTTAAACCGACCAAGGTAGCAACCAAAACCACGAAGAAAGCTGCCAACACCGCTGTCGAAACGCCCGATGCCCCCAAGCCCGCCGTCAAGAAGACACGTGGTACGGGCAAGAACCTCGTCATCGTCGAATCCCCCGCCAAGGCCAAGACCATCGGCAAGTACCTCGGGCCAGACTTCGAGGTGACTGCCAGCAAGGGGCACGTCCGCGATCTTCCCATGAAGAAGTTCGGCATCGACATCGAGAACGGCTGGTCGGCCACTTATCAAGACCTGCCCGACCGGCTCGACCTCATTAACGGCCTCAAGAAGATGGCTGCCAAGTCGAAGATGGTCTTCCTCGCTCCTGATCCGGATCGTGAAGGTGAAGCCATCGCCTGGCACCTGAAGGAATCGCTCGGCCTCGACGATGACCAGGTGCAGCGCGTCACGTTCAATGAAATCACCAAGAGCGCGGTGCAGACAGCGTTCGCCAATCCCCGCGCCATCAATCAGGATCTCGTCCGTGCCCAGGAAACCCGCCGCTTCCTTGATCGTGTGGTAGGCTACCAGCTTTCCCCCTTATTAAGGAAGAAGATCACCCGCCACGCCACCGCCGGTCGCGTGCAGTCGGTCGCCGTCCGCCTCATCGTCGAGAAGGAACGGGAGATTCAGGCGTTCAAGTCCGAAGAGTACTGGAAGATCACTGGCACCTTCATGCCCGTTGACGCCGCCTCCAAGCTCGCTTCCGACTTCTTCAAGAAGCTTCGTGAAGCCGAGGCCAAGCGTAAAGAAGAAGCTGCCAACAAGAACGCCGGCAAGCACGATGATGCCGAGAGCGATCCCGTCGAAGCTGAAGGCGCTACTGAGAGTGAAGCAGCCGAGGCTCCACTGCCCAAGCTCGAACTCGTCGAAGAATTGCCCGAAGGCGCCTTCACCGCTGAACTGAACCAGTGGGATGGCAAGAAGTTCGAAGCCAGTGACGGTGCCACGTCACAAGCCATCGTTGATGCGATCAACCAGCATCCGGTCAGCGTGAGCAAGATCGAACAGAAGGACCGTCTCGAACGGCCCGTGCCCCCCTTCACCACCAGCACCCTGCAACAGCAGGCGGCGATGCGGCTCCGCTACACCGCCAAGCGCACCATGATGGCTGCCCAGCGTCTCTACGAAGGTGTCGAGATCAAGGGCGAAGGCTCGGTCGCGCTCATCACCTACATGCGTACTGATAGTGTGCGTGTCGGTAATGATGCGCTCAAGGCAGTGCGTGAACACATCGAGTCGCACTACGGCAAACCCTACCTTCCCGACCAGGCCAACGCCTACGCTTCCGGCAAGTCGGCCCAGGAAGGTCACGAAGCGGTGCGCCCCACCGACCTGAGCCAGACCCCCGACAAGCTTCGCAATATCATCGCCCCGGAACAGTTCAAACTCTACGAACTGATCTACCGCCGCTTCGTCGCCAGCCAGATGACACCGGCTGTCTTCGCCGTCACCAACGTCGAGATCGAAGCAGCCCAGAAGAAGGGCCTCTTCAAGGCTCAAGGCAAGATTCTCAAGTTCGATGGCTACCGCAAGGTGCTGGCTCCAGGCAAGTCGGAAGATGCTATCCTGCCTGCACTTAAGGAAAACGACCCGCTCTCGCTGATGGAGTTGGTGCCGACACAACACTTCACCCAGCCCCCGGCCCGTTTCAACGAAGCGAGCCTGGTGAAGACCCTTGAAAAGGAAGGCATCGGCCGGCCAAGTACCTACGCCGCCATCATCAGCAAGATTCAGGAACGGGGCTACGTCGAGCTCAAGGAACGGCGCTTTTACGCCAGTGAACTCGGCATGGTCATCACCGATGCCCTCGTTGCCAACTTTCCGCAGATCATGGACGTCAAGTTCACCAGCCACATGGAAGATGAGCTCGACGATATCGAAAACGCCAAGATCAAATGGCGCGATGTGCTCGATGAGTTCTATCAGCCGTTCAACAAACTGCTCAAGACCGCCGAAGCCTCGATGGAGCCGGTCAAAGGCATCGAGACGGGCGAGAAGTGCCCTAATTGCGGCAACCCGCTGATCATCAAGTGGAGTAAGCTCGGCAAGTTCGCCGGTTGCTCGAACTATCCAGAGTGCAAGTACATCAAACCCGGCGAAGGCGAGAGCGGCCCCCGTGTCGTTGAGACCGAGTACAAGTGTACCGACTGCGGCAAACCGCTCCTCGAACGCATGGGCAAGTATGGCAAATTCTACGCCTGCTCTGGCTACCCCGAATGCAAGATGGTGATGAACATCGGCGAGAATGGCATCCCCGTCCCCGCCATGACCAAGACCGATCACGTCTGCGAGAAGTGCGGCAAGCCGATGGTGCTGCGTGAAGGCAAGCGCGGCCCATTCCTCGCCTGCACCGGCTACCCCAAATGCAAGAACGCCAAGGATGTCGACAAGAACGGCAACCCCATGAAGCCGATCGACACCGGTATCCTCTGCGACAAGTGCGGCGGCCCGATGGCCGTAAGAAAAGGCCCACGTGGCCCGTTCCTGGGTTGTGCCGCCTACCCCAAGTGCCGCAACGCCAAACCGCTCCCGGAAGACTTGAAGGAGAAGCTGAAGGACATCCTGCCGCCGCCTCCGCCGAAGAAGGAACTGCCGGACGTAGAGATCACTGAACCCTGCCCCGAATGCGGCGGCCCGATGAAGCTCCGCGCCTTCCGCGGCCGCTACTTCTTAGGCTGCACCAAGTACCCCAAGTGCAAAGGCACCGGCAAGGTCTCCGAAGAGTTGGCAGCGAAGCTCGGGCCGCCATAGTTGCCATCACGCTCCGCGTGATGGAGCGGGGAGTTGCTGCCATCGGCAATCGTGTTGCGAAACGCCACGCCTCCGCCCCCTCACGCGGAGCGTGAGGGTATGCACTTAGAAATATTTTTTGATTGACACATACCGCCCAATGTTAAACAATTGTCCCAAACTAAAGCAATATTAAGAAGTAGAGCCTATTAAAGGAGAAGGTTCATGAGAGTCCCGCCAAGGTCGACACGCCTTGCGCACAATCCACCGACCAAGTCGGCGCCGGTTGAGCCGATTGAGTTGTCACTGGCGTCATCATCCAAGACGTATCAAATAGCGTGTACCTGCGGTCGTCCTGTTATCTTTTCCGAAGCAACTGCTGGGACTTCCCATCACTGCGTCTGTGGTCACACCTTGGCTGTACCTCGCCTGGATGAGTTGGAGAGCAAACAAAGTCAGGGGGAAGTGAAACTCCTGACATCCGAGGAAACCAGGCATTTGACCCCGTCGAATCAATCGCACCGACAGACAGCAGTCGTCGTACTTGGCGGTTTGATATTAATTGTTGGTGCCGGCCTGTGGCTGGGAAACAGAACGGGATTTTTCCCAACATTTCCCTTTGTCGGCTACTTGACCATGGGACTTGGCGGATTGATCATCGCTGCCGGCAGAGCAGGAACGTTTGGTTTGTAATGATCCCACAATACTCATCCCCGATCCAAGACCGGGGACGAGAAGAACTACATTATGCCCCTTCCGGCTTCACCCGCTTCAGCCATGAAGCCAACGCCACGTAGTTCCAACCGCTGAAAAGCAGTTCGATGCCCACCAGCGTGCCGGGTACCCACAGGGCACTGCTGGGCCACTGCTGCCAGATCATCATCCCCAGCATGAACGAGATCAACCCGCTGAGCACGACCCAGCCCCAACTACAGAACCGCATCGTGAACGCCGCCAGAATACGGGTAACGCCGCCCACCATGAAGAAGAAGGCGATGACCCCGGTGAGCAGCACCGCCACGTCGCCCTTGTGGTTCAGCGTAATGATCCCCGCGACGATGAGCAGCACACCCATCAGGAGATCGAGAAAGAACCCGCCCCAGTGCCGGGCATAGAAGGCCCCAGCTACTTCAAAAACACCGGCAATCATCAGGAACCAGCCCAGATAAGCCATCGTGGCAAAGGTCGCCGTCACCGTGTAGATGATGGCCATGGTGCCCAACAGCACCAGGACAATACCCAGTAAGAGGATCCAGCCCCGATTGCGCTGCATCTCTGCGATGTTTTCCCGAACCGCGGTCATGATCATACCGCCGCCGCCGGGGATTTTGCCAAGGGACGAACTCATGGTGGTGACTCCAAGATGGTGTTTAACTCTCTGGAGCTTAACTTATCGCTCTCCTTGATGGAAACAAAAAGAATAATCACATCTCGACCCCGGTCTCCGACCGGGGTCGCACTGCAATTCCGTCTCTGACGGGATTCAGGTAAGAACTTTGAACGATTTGCAAGTTAGACTTCCGGCAGAGCCGGCGTTGCAGTCCGTCCCCGGTCGGAGACCGGGGACGAGAGTGCAAGATATGGCTTCAATAACTGAATC
>DAOMFV010000101.1:0-18851 GCA_035430005.1 Gemmatales bacterium | reverse complement strand
TGTTCTCAACTGGAAAAGTCGATCTAGTACCCCCTCACCCCCGGCCCCTCTCCCTCCGGGGGAGAGGGGAGCATGGGACGGCCTCTCGCCGCATTGGGGGAGAGGGGGAGCATGGAGTGGCTCTTCTCCGCATGAGGGAGAGGGGATTGCAGTGCGTTCCCAGGCGGAGCCTGGGAACGAGGAGTGATGTTACTTCGGCACGCTGGTTTTAAACTCCAGGTTTACTTCCCATTTCTGGCGAAAGGTGTCGACTTCGCCTTTGGTGGCGAGCTTGCCGGAGATTTTACCGTCAGCCATTTTGAAGTCGGTCATTTCGATTTTGCCGATGGAGCTGAAGGGTTTGCGTTCGTGGGCGGAGTGGGCAACTTCGCAGCCAACGATCTTGCCGTCGTGGAAGACAGTGATCAACAGGGCACTGCCGAAGTCGCCGAAGCCCGCTTTGAAGGCGGCTCGCTTTTCCTTGGAGTGATCCTTCTCGGTCATGATGATCTGGATGGTGGGCTTGTCACTGAGCGGTTCGCCCTTCGTCGCTGAGATAAAGGCGAGTTTTGCTTCGTTGCCATTGCCGGTGAACTTGCCGGAGACGGAGGCATCGTCGGCACGGGCTGAGGAAAGGCAGAAGGCGCTCAGGGTGAAAAGAGACAGCATAGCGAGATGGCGATTCATGTTTTAGACTCCGGTTTAGAGAACCACATCTTCCTAAGCACGGTTTTAGAGAAAATAGGCCACGCAATGGATGATTGAATGGCAAAAGCCCTTCCCACATCGGGAAAGGGCTTGTCCATTTGTTACAGCAATGAAGTTGGCTTATTGAGTATCGATGATGATATCTTGAACAACCTTCTTTTTCCGCCAGTAGCTGAGTCCAATCACGGCAGCAGCAGTAATTACCATGGCAATGCTGGTGGGTTCAGGAATAGTAACGGTAAGATTATCGATACCCAAGCCATGATCATTACCTGACTTCGGAGTGTCAGTCCACCGCAGCCAAATGAAGTCGTTCGGAGCCAGGTTGATATTAATGAGCGAGGAAAGGAAGGCTTGATTGGCGGGCAAGTTGCCATCCAAAGGCCCGGCCGGGTTACCGGAGATGGGATTCGTAAAGTTCAAAGCGGGCACGGCAGTGTAGCCGGCAGAGCCAATTTGATTAGAGGCGGAGGAAGTAATCAAGTAATCGAAGGCAACCGTGTCAGGCCCGGAGACGTTGCCTCCATTTCTCCACTGCTCGCCGGTAAAACTGATCTGGAGCGAAGTAATCACGCCGCCACTTAGATTCCGCAACTGAACGGCGTAGGAGATGTTTCCCGTGCTGCCACCGTTGATGGAACCCAGAGCTCTTTCGTTCGAGCCGGTGGTGCCAAAGCTATACAAGTCGCCGGTGTTGCCGGTTCCATCGCTGGCCTGATAGGTGGTACGGGTGGAGTACCAACCAAAAATAGTGCTGTTGTCTGTCCAGGGGTTGTTATTCCCTGTGTTCAACAGCGTATTGAAGTTTTGCGTGTATGTGTTCGTAAGTGATACCTGAGCTTGAGCCACAGGCGTTGACAAGAAGAACAATGCGGCAATGAAGACAAGGCCGATGGCATGTTGGCGGTTGAGTGTCATACTCATCACAAACTCCGTATTGCAGGCATCATACCTAACTTAACTTATGGTACGACAACCTCAGATGCATACAAGCATCATTCTTGGGTAGCGGGTCAGTTTCATTCTCTCCCCCTTTCCAAAAGGTGAGTTGGAAGCGGTGAATTCTCCGTAGTATATAACCCCACCCAACCTCCCCTTGGTAAGGGGAGGAGCAAATTGACCCACTATTTCATTTTGAGAAGTGTAGGTCTGGAACGCGCTTCATCGAAGCCATCACAACCAACAGCATCGGCAAAGTCTAACATTTCGCTCGGCGTAAATGTCGTAGAGTCGGCATTCCCAGTAAGTCCGGCCCCGTGAAGGTGACCAATTCACCGACTGCATCTCTTGCATCTTCACAAATCGTGACGATAGCTTCATCGAGATTGAACCCTGTCTCCCCAGGGTATCAACACCATCACCATGAGGTTTCAGGATGAAGCCTCAAAAGGAGCAACAAGGATGTTTAAGCTGAGTTTGGCCACTGCGGGCGTTTCCGCAGCACTCTTGTGCATCGTCTCTCCCGCCAGCGCTCAGAACCTGGCTCCCTCGACTACCATCATCTGGAATGCTCCGGACGATAAGGCCAAACCGGCTGCTCCCGCTACAGCAGCACCGGCTCCTGTTGTCGAATCGGCTGCCTGTGCTTCATGCGCTACCGGCAACCCCGGCATCGATTTCAGCAACAAGGCGACCGGCAACTGGGGCGGTTCACGCGACGACCTTGCCGCCAAGGGCATCACTTTCGACGCGAACCTGACACAGTTCTATCAGGGCGTCAACAGCGGCGGGCGCGATGAGAACTACTTCTACGGCGGACACCTCGATTACTACCTGAATGTCGATGGTGAAAAGGCCGGGTTGATGAAGGGTTCGTTCATTCAGTTGCATGCTGAGCAGATCTATGGCCAATCGGCCAATCGTGCTTCCGGCGCTCTGATCCCCGTCAGCATGACCCAGGTCTTCCCCAATGCTGACGGCAACGACATCGCTCTGACCGGCATCAAGTACACGCAGTTTCTCAGCGAGAACTTCGCGGTGTTCGGCGGCAAGTTGAACACGATCGACAGTTGGACCCAGCAGTATGCCGCCGGCCGGGGCATCGATACGTTCATGAACATGAACTTCTGCTTCCCGATGACGTATGCCCGCACCATCCCCTACTCCACCTGGGGTGCCGGGTTCGCGGTGCTGAAGGACAAGGAAGTGGTATTCACCTTCGCCGCCATGGATACTGCCAATACGCCGACCTCGACGGGGTTTGAAAACTTCTTCCAGAACGGCGTAACGATGATGGCTATGGGGACGTTGCCTGTCGAGTTTAACGGCTTGAAAGGCCACCAGAGCATCGGCGGCAGCTACAGCACCGGTAGCTACTTCTCCATCGATCGCAATTCGTATTTCAATCCGATTGATGGCACCATCATCGCCGGTGGCGCGAAGGTCGCCGGCTCCTGGTCACTGTGCTACTCGTTCGATCAGGCCTTGTTTGCTGATGGCTGCGATTGCAAACGAACCTGGGGCATCTTTGGCAACCTCGGTGTTTGTGACGCCAACCCGAGCCCGATCGGCTGGGCCGGCACCATCGGCATCGGCGGAGCCAGCCCGATTTCGTCACGTCATACTGATAACTTCGGAGTTGGTTACTTCTACACCAACATCAATAACGACCTGAAGGACTTCGCTCCCCGCCGCTTCCCGCTGCGTGATGAGCAGGGTTTGGAACTCTTTTACAACGTGGCAGTGACTCCCTGGTGTCACATCACGCCTGACTTCCAGTACGTGCTGCCCGGTCGCGAACAGTTCGACACGGCGTTCCTGTTTGGGCTGCGGATGAAGATTGATTTCTGATTCTGGGTATGGGTCTGGTTCCCCTCTCCCTCCTGGGGAGAGGGGAGAGTTGTAGTAGACGCAGCTTCCTGCTAAACGTGCTTGCCCATTCTCGCTTTGAAGGCTGCTTTGTCTTTGGCGTCAATTTTGCCGTTGCCATCGTAGTCGAGGAACCAGAGGTAGCCGAGTTGCCCCGACTTCTTGCCGTAGGCTGTGTTAAAGACGGATTGATCGACTCCATCCACTTTGCCATCGCCGTTGACATCGCCGTAGAGACGGAAGAAGGAATCGGTGAAGTCGCCGGTCATCTTCTGGTTTTGCAGGTTCTTGATGGAACTGCCATGGACGACGAGGCGGTAGCTGCCTTCGGGGAGAGAAGCATAGGGCAAGAGTTTATAGGGGAATTGAAGCGTGGCGACCGTTTTGCCATCGACCACGGTGGTAAAGAAGTTGCTGACCGTGAAAGGCTTGTTGTTCAAGTAAAGCTGGAAAGCGTTCTTCTGAATGGTGACCAGGGAATCGAAATAGACTTGAGCTGTGAGGAACTTGGAACGCTGGGTTTGGTTGTTGGCGTATATCACTTTGTCTACTGCTGGGACAGGATCTTGCACATTGATCAAAAAAGTCTGTGTATCGCTGAGGGCTGGTGTACCGTTATCTGTGACCATCACAGTGACATGAGTGGTGGCTGGACCATTGGTCGGTATCCAAGCAAATAGGCCGGTAAATGGGTTAATGCTGGCACCGATCGGACCGGAGTTAAGACTGTAGGTCAGAATACGACTTGGATCGCTGTCGCTTGCAGTTACGTTAATCGCTAATTGGGAACCCCTATTTATTGTCACATCTGGGATGTGATTGATCAGTGGGCCGGCAAGACTAATGTTCTCACATCCACTTGTCGCAAGAAGCACTCTAACACTAAGAGGAAGTGTTTGAGGATCAACATTGGGCACCAAACCGAAGACGCCTCCAGTCGCTATTACTACCGAATCTGGAAGGAACGATCTTATTTTTACGATGTCAAATACTCCGCCTTTGTCAGTAGAAGCATTAAGGTTAGATCGCCAGATAAAACTTGAGAACGCATGCCAACTTTTCCTATCAGGACTTACTCCCACAAGAAAAGTTGTGAAACCGAGGTATTCTTCATTTTCTAGTTTATCGCTTGGCACGTCCGTAAAGACTAGATTGGTTTGACGGTCTAGTGAACTCGATTTTGGTTCGCGATTGTTCGTAATATCGTAATCGGGATCCTGGTTGTTGAAGTGCACAGGTTCCCAGTCTGCAAAGTCGACAGACTCATTCCAGTAATAAGGCAGGTTATCTGAATGCAACGGTGGGTTAGTGTTGTATCCTCCGTTCGGTGGGTCGAGATAATTCACATGTGGCCGTTGCCCGGACCACAGTGGAGGAGGATTATTGTCATTGGTAATTACTTGTAACCAATTAAAATGATCAACGCCAGATAAATGTGCAGCAGTATCTAGGGTGAATCCATAATTAGGAATGAAGTTAGCTTGGATCGCTGCGTCGTGTAACAATAAGCCAGTTTTTTGACTCGTAATATCAATAGCTCTCGGATTAACTGCTCCCTGAGTAATGTCCATGTTCGAGGGAGTGGCCAACGATCTTGTCTTCTTTGCGTTATCCATAGGGCTAATCTGGTTATTAGGATCAACGACCAAGAGGAGGTATGTTGTACCAATAGGTGCGGTTTTCAACGTGGAGCCTGGAACAGAAAACGGACCATAAGTGTTTACGTGAGTACCTGTAACATCGTCGTATGCGAAAGTGTCATTGGCATCGAACTTGTTGTCGGAAGACCAATACAAGGCAACTGTCGTGCTTTGTGGAAGGTCCGCTCCCGTCACTTTGTAGCCAAAATCTACGCCCTTTGTGTTCCATGCGAGTTGAGTGGGAACGATATCGGGATTGCTACTTATCGTAATCGTCGCTGTAAATCCTCCGCCGTTATCTCCGAACGCAGTATCATTGCATCCCAAATACAGCCTGCCCGGAGTAGTTACAACAGTGGTGTATGAACTCCCAACAAAACCATCACGTCCAGGGTTGGAAATTAAAGTGTTATCAATCCTGCCGATGAGTGCGAATGCACTGATACCCGGAATGACAAAGTTGGGGACATCAAGAACGCCTGCGCCGTCCGGTCCGTAAAGTGGTGGTGGTTGATTAGCAACATTGATGTTTACGAAACCGGTTGCTGTGATCGACAGTGTTTGTCCTACGAGGACATCGATCCCCGTGTTTGACCAGGCGGACCGGCCATTTACAAAAAACGTGGGGGCCCCACTAAGCAGGTTTCGGTCTTCAAGTACCTCGACAAGGGGCCTGTAACTCTTGAACTGCGTACGGCGAAAGGACGGTAACATTCATGCTCTCCTCAATTGTTCTGAATGAGTGCCAGTGTAAGTTATGACAACCTCACGTCAACGAAATACTCCAGATGTCAAAGGCATAAAGCTGGAAAATAACTGATATGCCCGGTGTCGGGATCTTTCGAAAAAATGACCTCGACCGCTGTGCCACGGCGTTCGGCATGTGATTTTAGTAGACGCGGCTTCCAGCCGCGTCTACTCGTTACTCCCTCACGTCAAGAACCATGTCCAGCTTCGCTTCTTTGAGCGTTACCTTCAGTGGTGAAGTGGCGGGCTTGGTGTACTTCACCGGAATATCGGGGGCAATGACGGGGAGGCCGGTTTTGGTTTTGAAGGGGGTAACGACGACGATGAACTCGCCTTTGGGGACACCATCGTTGTTGGTGTAGGTGCTCAACGTGAACTCGCCTCTGGCGTTGGTGACGGCGTCGCTGGTGCGGATCTGCTTTTGACCTTTCAGTTTGATCTGCTCCGCTTCGGGCACCTGGTAGTAGAAGACGACTTCGGCATTCTCGACAGGCTGGCCATTGAGGAGCACCTTCCCTGAGGCGGCGACCAATTCCCTTCGATCTTTCGCTATCACGCCCTTCTCTTCCGCTACGGATTCGACCACGCTCAGGTCTTCGGGAAGAATGCCATTGAGCATCACATTGGCCATCACCATGGTGTCTTTCTTCATAGTGACCCATGCGATCTGATCGAACTCGCCGTACTGCAGGCCACGCATTTTGCTGCCACCCCCGGTAGTGGCCAGTTGATAGTAGTTGCGGCCATGCCGGACAAACTTCTGGTAGTGATGGATGTGCCCGGCGAAGACGGTGTAGGGACGATCAAGCAACTGATTCTCGAAGGCGGTGAAACCCGTGTCATCGAAACTAACCTGCGTCCAGATGGGGCGGTGCATGAAGACGATGGTATGGCGGACGTTCTTGTTTTCGGCCAGGACTTTGGCGAAGTAAGCGGTCTGTTCAGGGGAGATGCGGGTCGCCTGCTTAGTGCCTTCGGGGAAGTCTTCGGTATGGGCACAGAGGAACAGCACGTTCTTGTAAACGAAGTGGTAGTAGATCTGGCCGAACTTGTTCTTCCAGTACTTCTGCATCGTGGTGTTGGCGGTGTCGTGGTTGCCGGGCACCCGGAAGAAGGGCATCGTCAACTTGCTGACGTAGTTGTCGAACTCCTTCCACATCCCGGCGATGGCTTCGTCTTTTTCGCTGTAGCCTTCAATGAGATCGCCGACCGACATGACGAACTCAGGTTGCATGAGGTTGAGCTGGGCGACGGCTTTGGAGAAGATGCCTTCGCGGTGGCCGCCGGTGCGGTCGCTGACGATGGCGAAGCGGAAGGTGTCGTCGGCGTTGTTGAAGTTGAGATTCGTCCAGGGCGTTTTGTCACCGGCAGCGGCGGGTGGTTGTTCCTGCCATCTGCTTCCTGCGGAGAAGGCGACTGCGCCGACAAGCAAGGCAACGACGAGGGGTAACAGAAGACGACGCATGGGGGCACTCCGGGGAGGCGGGAGATCTGATGGCGGGAAACTGTCGTTTCTTAGTTAATCATGACTAAAGGGGGAAGGCAAGAGGATAAGTGGAATCCTCATCAGAGGTTCACGGAGGATAGAAGGATTTGTGGCGGGGTCACGAAGTACTCTTCGTGCCCCCTGCGGAACGTGCAAGACCTTTGCCAGCTTGCAGGGGGCAGTTGAGTACAACTTACCCCTGCCACAATACACAACTGAAGCTGCGCCTGCGAATACTCTTCCGTTGTTCATCGGCATAAGATATAGTCAGAGTCTCACCCGCTAATCTCGCACGCGGTCTGTCGCAAACGTCATGGGCTATCAGGATCGTGAATACTTTCGGGAAGCGCACTCCCCTTACTTCGATCTGATACGGTCGACACGTGTCTGTTGGGGGCTGGTGATCGTTATTGGTTTGGGGTTCCTGGCGACGCTGTTCACGCAGGATACGACCGAACCGCTACAGGAATACTTCAAGCTCGATCCCCATGCCATGATCGAAGGCTGGCAATGGCAGCGGTTGCTGACGGCGGTCTTCGTCGCTGACAAGCCCTGGCATCTGGCCTTCGCACTCATCCTGATCTGGCTGATCGGGCATGAGCTGGAACAAATGGTAGGCGGCGCGGAGTTTCTTGCCTTCTTCCTGGTCGCTACTGTTCTCAGCAACCTGGCGGTGATGCTGGCCTATTATTATGTGGTGCCTCATCAGGGGTTAGGACGTTTTGGCGGGGCCGACGTTTCGTCGTTCGGACCGGCGGGGCCGGCGATGGCGCTGCTGGCCTGGGCAGTGGTGCTGGGGCCTAATCGGGTGGTGACGTACTTGTTCGTGCCGATGCCGATGTGGATTGTCGGGATGCTGGTGCTGGTCTTTGACCTGTTCTTCTTCATGCAGCATCAGCCGATGGCAGTGAGGCTGGCGGTGCATGCGTTCAGCGTGCCTTTCGCCTGTGCCTACTATTACTTCAACTGGCGGCTGACGGGCTGGCGGCGAGCGGTTCGCCGGATGCCTGCCCAGCGACAACTCTCCAATGTCTTGCAGTTCCCTGCCCGGCGCAGCGGCACCCGCAGCGACGATCAGCCGGTACCCACGCCGAACACGCAGGCTCGCCGTTCGCTCGATGAGCAGCTCGAAGCCAAGCTCGATGCGGTGCTGGAGAAAGTCAGCAGCAGCGGCATGCAGAGTTTGACGGAAGAGGAGAAGAGCATACTGAAGAAGGCGAGCGAGGTGATGAAGAAGAGGAAGTCGTAAACGAAGCCGACAGTAACAAGGTGAACCCTATGCCCCTGTATGAATATACCTGCACCGATTGTTCGACTGACTTTGAAACATTGGTCTTCACCAGCAATGAGAAGGTGGAGTGTCCGAAGTGTGAGAGCGAAGCAGTTGAGAAGCTGATGAGTGTTCCAGCGGCACCCCAGATGAAGTCGCTGCCGATGGGTGGTTGTCCGACGACAGGGCCGGTGTGTGGGCCGAAGTGTTGTCGCAATTAGGGTAGTAGCAGAGATGGTGCGCGAGAACATAGCCGACGGCGACGAGATCGTTTCTCGTCTTCTCTCAATTGGCGGGTGAGCAGGATAAGGTCACGGTGCTCGGCCTGCCCTTGCGTGCCCGGTCGGTGTGGTGGTCGCGCGTCGCGGGGATTGTGGTGACGAGGGGAGAAATACTATTCCTTCGCTCCTTTTTCGATCAGCAATTGGGCAATCCTGTTGTTGCTTAACCTCCTGGCTTCGCTCAATGGGGTTGACTTGAACTTGGGATCGTGTTTGTTCGTCGAGACCGCATTGATATCGGCTCCGGCATCGATCAGCATGCGGGCGATGTCGTACTGGCCCCAGAAGGCGGCAGCGTGCAGGGGAGTAGAATCATAGCCTCCCATGTTTTCCGAATGGTTTCGAATGTCCACATCGCAGCCAGCTTTGAGCAAGGAGGTGGCGATGTTCTTGTTGTTCAAACTTACGGCGAAGTGTAATGCTGGGTAGCCATCGGAACGGCGGTCGCTGGCACACTTCGGATCGAGCTTCAGCAGGCGGTTCACTTCGGCTTCATCTTCGATGGCGACGGCACCGAAGAGGCTCAGGCCTGCTCCTTTGCTGCGATAAAAGGCGATGATCTTTTTGATTTCGCCGTTCTCTTCACGATCGCTGGGCGGATGAAGACTCTCTACTGCTACTTGAATACCCGAGCGGCCATTGATGGCGGTTAGTGGATTGGCCCCCTGAGCGACCAGCAGTTGCAGCATCTTGAATCGATCAGGCTCACGAGCCAGCCAACTGGGATAGGAGCCTGCGACCAGGCATCGATCCAATACAGCTTGACGGACATCGGGCCTGGCAGCCTTGAACCGGGGATGGTTCAACATGACTTCCATGTTGCCTGATTTTCCGAAGAAGGCAGCAACATCGAGCGCGGTCTGCTCTGGTTGATTGTTTCTTTGGCCAAGTTTAGCCGCTGTGGCAAAGAGATCGACTCCGGCATTGAGGAGGATCTTAACCGTTTCAGGAACGCCATCAGCGGCAGCATGATGCAAGGCAGTAGCGTCATCGCCGATGATCCAGACGCCTGAACGGCCACGCTGCCAGGTGATTCGAGTTTTTAGATCGACTTTGTGGTCGATCAACAGCTTGACGACTTTGGGAAACTTCAGTGCTTCCTTGAGGATGGGGTAGCCGTTGCCACCTTCAAAGTCGTTGACATCGACATTATATTTCTCGATGAGGTACTGACAGATTTCCAGGCGGCCGAGGGAGGCTGCCAGACGCAGAGGGCTTCTTCCTTGGAAGTTATCAGCCAGCCGACTCGACTTGGCTAGAATCTTTTCGACCTGACTGAGATCGTTGAGGTGAATGGCGGTGGCGAGGTCGTATTCAGTTCCTGCTTTGAGATACAGTTCGACGATCTTCTGCCACTTCTTCTTCTCTATTTCGTTTCGTGCTGACGTGAGTTCGGAGAGAGCTTTATGGAAAGCAGAGCCGTTCCCTTCCGGCGAGAGATCAGGCTTCTTCTGGAGAATCAATTCGACGACTTCCGGATCATCCGACAGGTCGAGGGGTGTGAAATTGTTATAAGCCTTGGCATTGACGTTTGCGCCGTTGTTCAACAGCCAGAGCACGGCTTTGTGGTGTCCAAAACGGGCAGCGTGGTGGAGAGGCGTGCATTGATCCTTGTCTTGTTTGTTGATCCATGTGGGATCGGCGTTCATCATGTCTACTGCTCTATCGGGGAAGCCATCCCAGAGATATTGATGGGGTGTCTTGAGCTTGGCAGCAATAAAGCTGATGGTCAGTTCCTTGCTTGCAACAACACCCGTCCAGACCGACTGTTTGACAGCCTCGGGGCCGGGTTTTGATTTGAACTTTGCAGTGAGCCGATAGGAATCGGCAATATTGGGGCTGGGCAAACCTTTCCACATCAGGTAGCTGCTGAACAAAATGCTGATTTCGTGGTCAGACATGGGTTCGAGGGTAACGAAGTCTGAATCCCTGTCGGCAGCATCGCCACGACGGCCGGATTTGGACAAGTAGCCCTCGTCAATCTCTTTCCTGCTGACGACCTGTTTTTCCCCGGTGCGGGCATTCGTGAACTGGAAGGTGAGTTGGTAGTAGCCCTGCCTGGCATCGTTCTTCCAAAGGCGGATCGCCTGATTACTGGTGTTGGTGATGACCACCTTGAAGGTCTTGTCGTACTCGATAATATCGGGCGGTTGGTTCGGTTCGAACTTAATAGTAAGTGGTTCATCAGCGATTGGTGCCAGGAGCAGGAGCGAGAGAAGCAGTAAAGACATGGCTGTTGCTCGCATCGAAGAGAAGTGTGCTGTCATTATCGCCGAGCGGGGGTGGGAGTGCCAGTTGAAATTGTCTGGTTGGTAGTCATCACGTTCCATCGTGATGATGTGGGTTGCAAAAGTAGACGCGGCTTGAGGCCGCGGCTGCTCTGGTGAAGAAGTTCGTAAAATAGGCTGGGGCGTAACTGGGAGGGCGAAGCTCCTGCCGAGCTACAAGCCACCGCAAGAACAGCTCGACGGGAGTCTCGCCCTCCCAATACCAGTGTTACTCCAAGGAGTCTGCCTCATGAAACGTTTGTTGCTTCTATCCTGCGTGTTGATTGTGGTACTCGCTCAAGCTAGCGGGCAGGATGCTGATGTCGCCGCGGCGTGGAATAAAGCGGTGGACGGGGGAATCGCCTTCCTTCGCAAATCGCAGAGTCCTGATGGGAGCTTCAGTGGTGATCGCAACATCGGCATCACCGGGTTGGTGGTGACCGGGCTGCTGAACACCGGGAAGATCACCAAAGACGACCCGATGGTCAAGCGTGCCCTGGAGTTCATCGAAAAGCAGGTCGATCCCAAGGAAGGGCATGTGGCGGGAAAGAGCCGGGGGCTGAAGAACTACATCACGGCGGTCAACATGATGGCTTTGGCTGCGGCTAACGGCGATGGTAAGTACAACGACATTCTGAAGAACTCGGCCAAGTTCATCACCGGGTTGCAGTGGGATGATGAGCAAGGCATTGCCCCGAGCGACCCCTACTATGGCGGGTTTGGCTACGATGGCAAATCGCGGCCTGATGTCAGCAACACCGCCTTTGCTCTGGAAGCGCTTCAGGCAGCGGGGGTGCCTTCGACCGATCCGGTGTTTAAGCGGGCTACGGTGTATCTGTCTCGTGCACAGGATCGCAAGGGTGAGCAGCAGGATCAGACCTGGCCGGGCATGAAGAACGACGGTGCGTTTGTGTATGTGGTGCCCAACAAGGCACGTGAAGCCGGCAAGAAGGGTGGCGGCGGCGACCCCGGCCCCGGCTATGCCAGCGTCACCTACGCCGGCCTCAAGAGCATGATCTATGCCGGCGTCGCGAAGGATGATCCCCGCATCCAGCAGGCCTTAACCTGGATCAAGAACAACTACAGTGTCGAGAACAACGCCGGGCAGCCTGCGGGCAAAGAGAAGAGCGGGTTGTACTTCTCGTACCACTCGATGAGCAAGGCTTTGGCTCTGCTGGGCTTCGATATGCTGGAAGACACCAAGGGCGTCAAGCACGATTGGCGGAAGGATTTGACGCTTCAGTTGGCCAAGACCCAGGCCGCTGATGGCAGTTGGTCGAACCCGGTGGATCGGTTCATGGAGGGCGATCCTAACATCGTCACCGGCTTCGCCTTGATGGCGCTCAGTAACATGAAGCCGAAGTAGGGATGGGTTTGGTTAGTAGTCTTCACCCTCCGTCGTGATGACGTGGCGAGTAAGTGACATCTTCAACAGAGAATGCGCGTTCGCATGTGCTGGTGTTCACGATTTATCGTGTTGGGGGACAAGCGTCCGTCACGCAGACACGATGAATCGTGAACACCAGCACATGCAATCACTTCTCTGTGGTGATAGTATTTTGTCTTCGCGTCCTCACGGCGGAGCGTGAGGACTACTAACCAGAGCGCCATCCATGTTCTGGCAACTGCCCCATTGCATTTTGATCGCAGAGTGCGACAATGAGGAACGGCTGAGAGATTATCAGCGGCGGGGTATGCCTGCCGCGTACAGGAGATAGCATCATGGATTTTCAGTTGGATCGAGTCCAGGTCTGGTCGTGCGAGATTCCGGATCAGCCGGGCGGGGCGGCGGGGATTCTGGAACCGTTGACGCAGGCTGACGCTCATCTGGAGTTCATCCTGTCCCGCCGGTTGCCGAACAAGATCGGCAAGGGTGAACTGTTCGTCGCGCCGATCACCGGCCCGCAGCAGACGAAGGCCGCCCAGGCGGTGCAACTGCACAAAGCCAACGACATGATCCTGCTCAAGATTTACGGCACCGACAAGCCCGGCCTGGCCCACATGCTCGCTTCGTGCCTGGCGTCGGCGGGGATCAATTTACGCAGTTTGTCGATGACGGCCTTTGCCGGCAAGTTCGTGGCGTACGTGGCGTGCGATTCGCCGGATGATACGGCCAAGGCGGTCAACGCGCTGGCGGGGTTGAAGTTGTAGCTAGGGTTGGATGATTCATACAGCAAACGGACAGGGCATGGTCTGACGACCACGCCCTGTTTGTTTCTCAACAATTGCTATTGGTATATCACGATTGCACGTGCCCCCCGGCTTGAAGAAGCCGGGGGCTAAATATCAAGACAATTACAGCAACTTGTAGACAATCACCGCCGCTGCCAGGGCTGCGAGGACGCAGCCGGCCAGGAGGCCGGAGTGGCTCATGCGCGGGGCAGGAGTTTTTGCCTTCCTTCGAGCCGACTTCGCGATGCTCATCACTACTGAGGCAGGTTTCACGACGGCCGCCACTCGTGATTTAGGACGTTCCGGAGCAACTTCGAGGGTTAACACCGGCATCGATTTGGTTCTGACCGAGGCAGTCGGGATCGTCGCCGGACATTGTGTGTGTTGCATCTCCTGCCAGGGAGCAAGAGCCTGGATCACTTCGTCAGCCGTCTGGTACCGGGCGGCAGGATTCTTGGCCATCATCTTCGAGATGATGGTGTTCAGCACAGGCGGGCAGGTGTCGCTGAACTGCGTTACCAAAGGCGGGTCCTGCACCTGGTGGGCCATTAACATCTGATAGGCATTGCCGACGAAGGGTGGTCGGCCTGCGATCAACGTGAACAGTGTGGCTCCCAGGCTGTAGATATCGCAGCGGGAATCGACTTGCTCGCCGAGCGCCTGTTCGGGGGCGACGAAATCGACAGTGCCCACCACCGACTTCGGATCATACATCTTGGTGATGTTCATCTCTTCGCCATCGGTGAACCGTGAGTGGCCCATATCAAGAATCTTGATGACACCGTACTTATCGAGCATCAGGTTCGACGGTTTGATATCACGATGAATCACCCCTTTGCTATGAGCGTGCTTAAGCCCCGCCGCCGCCTGGCAAACGTAGCCAATCGCTTTCTCGTAATGCAAAGGGCCTGAGGCGTTCATGATTTGCGCCAACGTTTGGCCTTCCACGTATTCCATCATGAGGCAGGGTAGATCAGCTTCTTCGGTAAAGTCGTAGAGTTTGACAATGTTCGGATGGTTGAGTGAAGCGGTCACCCGTCCTTCACGATAGAAGCGTTCCAGGGTGAGGCGGCTCTCGGCCTTATCCTGGTGAAGCACCTTGAGCGCCACCTGCCGCTGCATAGCACGGTGCTCAGCAAGATACAAAGTTCCTTTGCTCCCGACGCCAAGATGATCTTGAATGCGATATGATCCGATGACGAAGTTGAACTCGGAGCCCTGCACAATATGTTCAGACTGAAAGATGGTGAGGGCGCGTTCTCGCACCATTATCCTGATGATCATGAGCGGATCATCGGGTAAACTGCGACGGGCTTGCCAAGCAAGTATCTCATGCTCTTGAAGCAGGCCGCTCTTTCTCAACCTGTTGAAGAGGTCGCGAACGGTGAGTGTGGAGACATCAATGGACATGGCAGTCAGCTTCTCTTACCCAGAAGAATTACCTCATCAGAAACAATAGTTCACGAATCTACCCATGTCGGATAATCGGAAAAATCAATAGAAGAAATCAGCATTGTTCAGGCGTCAGCGTAATTGAGAGTCTTGGCTACTCCTTTGGGTAATGGCGCAAGACGAGTATTCAGACAGCCGACTCACTACCTCTTTTTCGTGTGGTGTATCGTTTTTCTTCCTCCCCTTTCCAAGGGGAAGTTGGAGGGGTAAGGCCCCGTGATGTTCAACCCCACCCAACCTCCCCTTGGATTATGGGGAGGAGAAAACTGGTAAGGGGAGGAGCAAACTGACTCACCACCTCTTTTTCGTTGTCCTTCCTGCCAACAAGAGCTACGATCTGTCCAACCCTCGAGGCGAATGTCGTGCAATCCAAAGCTGCAACTGTTGCTGAATATCTCGCTTCGCTTCCTGAGGATCGTCGGAAGGCCATCACGGCGGTGCGGGAGGCGATCCTCGCCAACTTGGATAATGATTATGTGGAGGGAATGCAATACGGCATGATTGGGTACTATGTGCCGCACAGTGTCTATCCGCCTGGGTATCATTGCGATCCAAAGCAGGGTCTGCCCTTTGCCGGGCTGGCATCGCAGAAGAACCACATGTCGGTGTATTTGATGTGCCTGTATGCCAATGGCACCGAGTTGAAATGGTTAGAGGGGGCGTTCAAAAAGGCGGGCAAGAAGCTCGATATGGGCAAGTGCTGCATCCGTTTCAAATCGCTGGAGCAACTGCCTTTGGATGTCATCGGCGACGTGGTGCGGCGGGTGCCGGCAAAGAAGTATATTGAGTATTATGAATCGGCGATCAACACGAGGACGGGGGAGAAAGTAGTGAGGAAGCCGGCGGCGAAGAAGAAGGTCAAAGGAAAGCGATAACCTGTGCCACACCTCCGGCGTGTACTCACGTCGGCGTGTGGTTGCGAAGAACTTGAAACCATTTCCTTTGTCAGCCTTCAATCTTTTTCTGTTGTGATGGCGGCTTGTGCTCTGCAACCACACCCCGCCGGACATACCGGCGGATTGTGGCACAGTCTTTACCATTTTCTAACAGGGGTGTACCGTTGCCCCTGCCACAGTTTTCGGGAAAGAATCTAAGACGATGGCAAGCACAGGCTGCGAAGGTATGAAAGTTCCCGTGCCTGCCATCGTATCTCGGACGACGCCGAAAGGCGTCACCCTATCAGACCGGGCGGAGGGAGTATTATTCCTGAGCGAAGCAAGATCGGGGAATATTTCTCGGTCTGGAAGGTATATATCAATAGATGCTGTCACGAATCGACATGCGAAGGTGAAGATTGCAACGGCATGAACGGGCGCGTTTTGCAGAGGCACTTCTAGTGCATCTTGATGCGGCCTACAACCTGGCGCGTTGGTTGACGCGAGATAACCATGCCGCGGAAGACGTGGTGCAGGACGCCTATTGCCGCGCGCTGAAATACTATCAGGGCTTTCGAGGTGGGCCGAGCCGGCCCTGGCTGCTGCGCGTGGTGCGCCGGGCCGCCTACGACTGGCTGGCCAAGACCCGCATGACCCGCGCCATGGCTGCCTTCGACGAAGAGTTGCATGCCGATACGAGTGATTTCAGTGTCGAAGACCAGTTCCTCAAACAGGTGGATCTGGAGATGCTGCGCGACTCGGTGAAGCAGTTGCCTGAACCGTTCCGCGAAGTGACAGTGCTGCGTGATCTGGAAGGGCTGAGTTATCAGGAGATAGCTGAGGTCATTGATGCCCCGATAGGAACGGTCATGTCGAGACTTTCTCGAGCCCGCAAGCAACTGCAACAGATGTTGCTCGCTCAAACCCCAACTGATTAAGGACTCACTTGAACTGCCGCCTCGATACTCCCCTGTTGAATGCCTACCTCGATGGCGAACTCGCCGCTACCGAAGCGGAGCGGGTCAGCGACCATCTGGCAACATGTGCCGGCTGCGCGCAGCAAACGGCCGATCTCAAAACACTACAGTTAGCCCTGGGTTCGGAAGCCTTCTATCACCATGCTTCGGGGAAACTTCGCAGCCGGGTGGCCCAAACGCTGGCTGCCGGTTCGAGTGCTTCTGTGTTCACACAGCCTGTCACAACGAAAACGGTGATGATGGTGTTCGTGAGTATCGCCCTGTTCGCCGGTGCTGTCTGGCTGGGCTGGAAGTGGATGAATCGACTCAAACCAACGCTGCCCCAACCAACGCTGTGCCGACCAAGGGTACTGGAACTTTCGCTCCGCAGCCATGAGGAGGCCACCACCCAACATCGACAGACGGAGCTTGCCTCGTCTGATTCGCAGGCGGTGAAACAGTGGCTGTAGGAGTAGACCGGTCAAGCGGTCGTTGTTTAGAATCTATCGGTGGGGAAGTGATTTGAGTTAAGCCCCAAAGGGACGAGATAACCTGCAACCATCAAGGCTTGTCCCGCCCCGTTGGGGCTTGCGTTTGTCGGTCTATTTCTTACCCAGGGCGTTGCCCTGGGCTATCCTGTCTCGCCCCTTTGGGGCTACATGCAGACCAGCAATTATCTCTCCCTCAACATTTCGCTTGACATCTATCTCACTCCAGACGATAATACCTAGAACTCCGATGTATCGGACTCCTTTGCTCGTGGACGTCATGGATACGGAACTCCTCAAAGGCACGTTGTCGCTGCTCATCCTTTCGCTGCTCAGCAGGAAGGCGATGTATGGCTACGAGATCGCGGCTACCGTGCATGCTGATACTGATGGGGCGTTCGTCTGGCGGGAGGGGTCGCTCTATCCGAGCCTGCACAAGCTGGAACAAGGCGGACTGATTACCGGTGAGTGGGAAGAGAAGGAGACAGGGCGCAAGCGGCGGTACTACCACATCACCAAGCGCGGGCGGGCCATCCTGAAAGAGAAAGAGCAGTCGTGGAGTGAACTCGGCAAGGCGGTGAACAGCATCCTGGAGAAGTCCCATGAATAAGCCCATGAACCAGTTGGAACAGTATCTCCAACAGGTGTGCCGCAGCATGGGCGGCCCGCGGGCACTGCGCGAGCATGTGCGGCAGGAACTGCGCGAGCATCTACTCGACGCGGCCAGCCAGCATCAGGCAGCGGGACTATCGGAAGAGGCAGCGATGGATCGGGCCATGCAGGAGTTTGGTCAGCCTGAAGTGGTGCGTTCTGAACTGGAAGCAACCCATGGGCATCGCATGATGATGGCGATGGTTCTTGATAAAGCTCTGGAATGGAAGGAGAAGACGATGAAAGCGAAATGGTTGTGGACGACGTGGACGTATCTGATGGTGGTGGGCGTGATCGCCCTGGAGATATTCTTCCTCTTCTTCCAGTTCGTTTACATCATCCCCAAGATCAAGAAACTCAAGTCTGATGGCTACTTCGCCATCAACGAGCGTACGGACTCTACCATCACCGGCATACATGATTTACTGGACAAGCTGATTAACGCAGCCGATCAGATAACCTGGTGGATGATCTTGCTCATTGCTGCTATCTGGGGCCTATTCGAGTGGCGGGTGAAAAGCGAGAACAAGACGTTCATTCGACTGTCGGTGCTAGGCACGGCTGCCTTGGGGCTGCTCGTTGCGGTCGTCCTGCTGGCGGGGTCACTGATCTTGATTCCAGTTCTTGCCGTGCCAGGGATGCGACCTGTTGCCCATGCGGGAGCTATGGAATCGATGACGTTAATCGACAAGATGACTACGACGCTGGATTTAGCGATGGCGAAACCCGACTGGGATTTCCTGCAACAACAATCGAGTTCGATTACCAGTACACTCAAGAGGTTCCCCGAAGGGCCGATGCTCGGTTCTCTGGCGAAATGGGATGAAGGGCGGACGTTGGAGAACATTCAGACTCATTGGAAAGCCATCCAGGAGGCGTTCGAGAAGGTGCATCAAGCGATCCAGGCGAAGGATGCGGCACAGGCACAGCAGGCGCTGAAAGCCTTCCGGGCGAGCTTTGATTCGTTTCAAGAGTTGGTGAAGCGTCCGGTGAAGCCGAAGCAGTAGGTGGGGATGGTATATTGATTGTGATATTTAGCCCCGGATGGGGCGATGGTGAAGTGGATGTTGT
>DAOMFV010000100.1:0-18997 GCA_035430005.1 Gemmatales bacterium | reverse complement strand
GGGCTTGCACGCTGTCTGCATCCAGATCGATGCTGGAATGGTTCGTTTCCAGCGATGTACCGGAGCCCGGTCCGGCGAGATCTGCATCATGCGACCTTGTGATATCGACAGAAGTGGAGCTGTCTGGGTGTATCGCCATTCAAAAAACAAATCGGGATACCTGAACTATGAGCGTCTGATCTTCATAGGACCCAAGGCCCAGGAAATTCTAAAGCCCTTTCTGGAAGATTGCCAACCAGAGGAGGCAGTCTTCAGCCCACGCAAAGCTATGGCATATCGTTACCTTACACTTCGCCGACATCGGAAGACGAGAGTACAGCCATCACAAATATCACGTGCCAAACATAAACTCATCGATCGTTTTAGTCCTGAGTACACGCCTAAATCATACTACCGTGCTGTACGAGCTGCTGTTAAGCGAGCCAAGGTTCCACATTGGTTTCCACATCAACTCCGGCATTCGGTGGGGACGGATCTACGACGTGCATTCGGGATTGAAGCTGCACGTGCAGTCTTGGGCCAACAACATCTTAGTGTAACAGAGATTTATGCCCAACAGGATGCGACTAAAGCTCAGGAGGTAATGGCAAGCCTTGGGTAAGAATCGTATGTACCTGGAACGCCAAACTGTAGTAGGCTCTTTAATGATCTCACTGGATGGGTCACTTCTAACAACGAGCCCACCTGAAAGCAGGTGTCCCGGTCTAGTCGCCCAGACGGCTCCGCCATACCTGCCTGACCGATTTCCGCCGGGTCTACGGCCCGGAAGGTCATGTTGGAGCGGGGGTGAATTGCCCTCATCGGTCGACTCCGATACGCTAAACACCGATCCGCTCAGGGGATTCACGCCCATCTCGTAGGTCGGCACGTGGCCGTTCCCATTGCGACCGTCGTTCTGGCCGGGGCCGTTCTCCAGTTACAACACACCTGACACAAACGAACGATGATCTGGAGTAGCTCCCAGGTTGCGTGGATTTCACGATCGGCGAGCGAGTGTTCGGAAGTGGATTGCGAGGGTGATCCATCCTGGATTTTTTTGCAATAATTATAGCAAAATTATTAAGATAACATGAAGTGCATGCCAATTCATTACGTGGTATTCTTTCTCCATTTCCATCGATTTATCGATGGAAATGGAGCATTTTGTGCATTCTTGGGTTGGTATCCCTTCCCTCACTTCGAAATCCGTGAATGCTACCTATCGACGCGAGATGGAAGCCAGCTTTGGCAAGCAGCAGCCCCAGCTTTCGTGTCATTGTGAATTCACGTTCTGCCTGGAGTGAGAGAATGATCATGATCGACTTAACTTCCGAAAAGCTGATTCCGTTGAGAGAAGTGCCTCACTTGGACTTCATGCCAACGCAAAAGTCTGGATCACGCTTATCAGTCTCCACCGCCCCAGAAAACATCAACATCGAAGTCTGGTTCAATGACCTTGGCAAGCCACCCTTGGCGACCGCCATCGCGACCGCTCGCGAATTGAAAACACGCCTCGTCGTCGAAGTAATCATCCCAGTCAGGGCGTTCGCGCCCTGACGATAGAAGAGCATGCACTTTCACGACTCTTCTGAGTTGTGGAACAGTGGCTCTTTGCTCTGCCCACTCGGTTCCTGCCTTCACCCCACGCTCGAGTTGAAGAGACTCATGCTTCGCTTGCGTTTGTGCAAGTCTTGCGAACACGGACATCAAACACCTCCGGTAGATAGATGATCGATTGGCAATGCACTCTGTGCCAAGATCAACCGTTTGTAAAAACAAAATGTCCGGTAACTTAATGCAACCGAACATCCTACCATACCATACCATGCCATAACAAACTGCGTTGCGCAGCTTAATGATGTGGTGCATAGTGCTATACAAGCACGTAGTTAAGTTAAGAAAGGACATTCAAGGCGTCAAGTGTTAAGGGCCCGCCGCAGTTTGTAGAAGGACTGCCAGAACCGTTGGGGACGACAAAGTTGACATCACTAAACCCATTGCCAAATCATTGCTCATCCCTCTTCTCGAAGGTAGGCTATTAGCCTGTCCATTGCCGTACGTCCTTGTGGGTGCCTATCAGGGAATATGAGTCATGCTCAAACGAGACCCGTATATGAAATCAACTTTGCTTCTAGTTTCAGTGGCTGTGCTGATGAGTGCCATTTCTTTCTCGCCTATCATTGCGGACGACCATGAAGGCTTTAAGCCGATGTTTAACGGCAAGGACCTGTCTGGCTGGGTGAATGTCAATTGCGCCCCTGGCACCTTTTACGTCAAAGGAGAGGAGGTCATCACGACTGGCAACCCCACTGGCTTCCTTCGCACGACCAAGCAATATGAGAACTTCGTCCTCGAACTCGACTGGATGCACGTTAACACTAAGGACGTCGGCAACTCTGGTGTCTTCGTGTGGGGAGACCCGCTCCCAGCCGTCGGCACTGGCTACACCCGGGGCATTGAGGTGCAGGTACTGGTGAATCTCGAATACCGGGACAAGAAAACCAATGCCGTAACGGCCACTAGCCATGGTGACCTGTTCAGCATCTGGGGTGCGAGATGTAAGCCTGATCGCCCTCACCCACTTGGCTGGGAACGTTGTCTGCCAAGCTCTAACCATGCCAAGGGCGGCGGCGAGTGGAATCATTACAAAGTGGTCGCCAACGATGGCGTCATCAAGCTCACTGTCAACGGCGTGGAGGTATCCGGCGTGTCGAAATGTTCTCCCCGGAAAGGCTACCTGGCTCTCGAGTCGGAAGGTGCCGAATGCCATTTCAAGAACATGAAGATCAAGGAACTACCATCGACGAATCCACGAATTGATGAGACTGCCAAGCTCGACGAAGGGCATGTTTCATTATTCGATGGCCTGACTTTTGACGGCTGGAAGTTCAGTACTCACCCAGGTTACACAGCTGACCAGGGTTGGAAGGCTGATGACGGCCGGTTGATTGCCACTGGCACTGACTATCTCTCCACGAAGAAGACATATGGCCTCTGCGAACTGATCTTTGATTGGAAGGTACCTGCCAAGGCAGAGAAGCTGGAATGCACTTTCTCGGTGGGTGGGCAGACACGCACCGCGCAGCTTTCCAGCGATGCCAAGCCTGGCAATTGGCACCGGCACACGGTGAAGGTTGAACAAGTCTATCGCCCGGCTCCGATCCAGTTCCTTCCTTCTCCTGGGCTGGAGGTGAGGAATCTGTTTATCCGAGAATTGAAGTAAACTGATACGCTAAGTTGCAACCATTGCTGTTACGACGTGATTAGATCGCCCGGATAGCATGACTTGCGAGTGGATACAGTCGCCTTCATGGTATATCATCGATAGTTGGTTCATTGCCCGCCTAGGTATTCAGCCTGCTTCGAAAGAAGCCATCATCGGAACGATCCATGAAAGTCGTCGCAAGCCTCGTCATAACGGCTCTGCTGATCCTTAGTTGCAGTGTGCATGCTGATGATCTCGTTGATTACGTCCGTGACATTCGACCTATCTTCGACAAACACTGCATCAACTGTCATGGCCCAACTAAGCAAAGATCTGGGTTTCGACTCGATGTGAAGCCCGAAGCGATCAAAGGAGGCAACACCTTTAAGCCCGCCATCATTCCAGGCAAGGCCACTGAGAGTCCTCTGATACACCTGGTGACTGGAAAGCACAAAGACCTGATCATGCCACCCAAAGGCGAGCGGTTGACAGACAAGGAAATTAAGATGTTAACGGCGTGGATCGATGCAGGAGCCGTGTGGCCGGCAGAAGTTGATCGACTGAAAATTGAGAACAAACGGAATCACTGGTCATTCCAACCCTTAAGCACACCAGTGGTACCCAAACCAGCACATCAAGCCTGGCCGCTCAACGACATTGATCGATTCATTCTGGCACGATTAGAGAAAGAAAGCCTTGCCACAAGTACAACCGCTGACCGAGTCACCTGGCTGCGGAGAGTCACGTTCGATCTCACCGGCCTGCCTCCGACACCCGATCAGGTGAAATCGTTTGCGAGTGATCAACGTCAGGATGCTTACGAAAGAGTGGTTGATGACCTATTGAAATCACCACGCTACGGAGAACGCTGGGCACAGCATTGGCTCGATGTGGTGCGCTATGCCGATACGCATGGCTACGAAGTGAATACAGAACGCCCCAACGCCTGGCCTTATCGTGATTACGTCATCGAAGCGATCAACAACGACACACCGTACCACCGTTTTGTCAAAGAGCAGCTTGTCGGCGATGCCATGGGGAAGGACGCCGCGACGGGGTTTCTGGTGACATCCTCCGTACTGCTACCTGGCCAGATCGGAGCGGACGAACCATCGAAACGGCTGGCCCGGCAGGATGCCATCGATGACATCGTGGTCAACATCGGGCAAACTTTCCTCGGCCTGAGCATCGGCTGCGCCCGCTGCCATGACCACAAGTTCGATCCGATCAGCCAGCGGGATTATTATGCCATGCGGGGCTTCGTCGCCGGGGTGGAGTATGAGGAACGTCCGTTGCAGACCCCGGAAGCAATAGCGGCACGGAAAGCCCTGGGTGAGGCGAACACCGCAATTGCTGAAATCGATCAGCAACTGGCTCGTCTCGTTCCCTTAGCCCGTTCTGGCGCAAAGCGGCCCATGGTCAATGCCCGCATGAACGTCGAACGGTTTACTCCAGTCAAGGCAAAACGTCTCCGACTGACTATCAAAGCGACTAACAACCTAGAACCGTGCATTGATGAACTGGAAGTGTTCGACAGTAACGGAAAGAATGTTGCACTGGCCAGCGTTGGTACCAAGTCCATCGCATCGGGAAGCACGACAGTGGCAGACCGGCACGATCTGCGTTATGTCAACGACGGGGTGTATGGCAACTCCCGTAGCTGGATGGCAGATCGCACCACTGGCTGGATCGCACTGGAGTTCGCTGAGGAGCGTACCGTCGACCGGGTAGTCTGGTCTCGCGACCGTGAAGGAAAGTTCACCGACCGGCTGGCTACGAAATATGTCATCGAAGTGTCCACTACAGAAGACAAATGGACTGTAGTAGCCGACTCGACTGATCGAGTGACCTTTGATGCCGGCAATGGAAGTGCTCAGGCATTTTCAACTGACGGGCTGAGCAAGGACGAAACGAAAGAAGCTCAAAATCTCCTGGATCAACGAAAAGTCCTCGAACGGAAAGTCAAACAGTCGAACGTCGCCCTGGTGGCCTTTGCCGGTCTGTTTCGCAAGCCCGATGTCATCCGGCTGCTCTCTCGTGGCGACCCGGAACAACCCAAAGAGGAGATCGCACCCGCCATTCCCGAACTCTTTGGCGTCATAAAGCTATCGAAGGATGCTACGGAACAGCAACGCCGGGAGATATTGGCCCAGTGGATAGCCAACTCGAACAATCCCTTGACGGCCCGGGTCATCGTCAATCGCCTCTGGCAGGGCCACTTCGGTACCGGCTTGGTCGATACGCCAAGTGATTTCGGGTGGAATGGAGCGAAGCCATCGCATCCAGAATTGCTCGATTGGCTTGCGGGTGAGTTGATCCGGAGTGGTTGGTCGATGAAGTACCTCCATCGCCTGATCGTCCTGTCGGCGACCTATCGACAATCCACCCGAATCAACCCCATTACCCAGGCCAAAGATGCGGATGATCGCCTGCTCTGGCGGTTCCCGTCACGCCGACTCGAAGCTGAGGCAGTGCGTGATACGATGCTGTTCGTCAGCGGTCAGCTGAACTTGCAAATGGCTGGACGTGGCTTCGACTTGTTTGACAAGCGTGGCGGGCTGACCGGGTTCAAGCCAATTGAATCTCTTACCGATCAAAGTCGGCGACGAATGATCTATGCGCATCGAGTCAGACGAGAGCGGGATGGCGTGTTTGGGGCGTTTGATTGCCCTGATTACGGCCAAAGCACAGCGCGACGACGTGAATCCACCACGCCGCTTCAAGCGTTGAACCTCTTCAATAGTTCATTTACCCTCGAATCGGCGAAGGCTTTCGCTGAACGCATTGAACGGGAAGCAGGAAAGGATCGCCCCGATTCCATCCGACACGCCTATCGGCTTGCACTTGGCCGCGATCCTACCTCGGAAGAGATCGCCGATGCCAGCAAGGTAGTCAGCGACTTTGGGCTGCCTGCGCTGTGCCGGGCCTTGTTCAATTGCAACGAGTTTCTTTTCCTCCCCTAAGTAACCCATGAACCCCTACTCGCCCTTTCTTGATCGTCGACGTTTCCTCGGCCAGAGTTCTACGGCACTGGGAGCGATTGCGTTGACGAGTCTGCTAGGTCACGAGGGATTGCTGGCAGCGCAGAACCCTGTCATCGATACGGGTAAACCCTATGCACCCCGTCCTCCCCACTTCCCGGCGAAAGCAAAAAGGGTGGTGATGATCTTCTGTGCCGGGGCAGTCAGTCAACTCGAAACCTGGGACTACAAACCTGAACTGATCAAACGGGATGGCACTCCCCTCGCCGGTGGCCCAGCAGTCACGTTCCAAGGACCAGCCGGAAACCTGGCTCGCCCCCAATATGAGTTTCGACAACGAGGCAAGACCGGGAAGTGGGTCTCGGAGTTGATACCACATCTTGCAGAACTAACAGATGATATCGCCTTCGTCCATTCGTTGACCAGCAAGAGCAATACTCATGGACCTGCTGAGAACTTCCTCTCCACCGGCTTCGTTCTGGACGGATTCCCCAGTGTTGGCTCGTGGGTGACCTATGCTCTCGGAAGCGAAAACCAGAACCTGCCCGCCTTTGTGGCGATCCCCGACCCCCGAGGCGTTCCGCAGGCAGGTTCAAACAACTGGGGGCCGGGCTTTCTCCCGGCCGATTTCCAAGGCACGCCGTTCAGCGCAGCCGAAAGGATTCGCCACCTTTCCCCTCCTAACGGAGTCTCGGATGAAGCAGGCCGTGCCACACGGTTGCTACTGGATCGAATGAATGAGCGCCATCTCGAGAAGAACCCTGGCGATGGCCGGTTAGCTGCTCGCATAGCCAGTTACGAACTGGCAGCACGCATGCAGCTCAGTGTTCCCGAGCTATATGACCTTTCCCAAGAGCCTGCTCATGTCCTAAAGTTGTATGGAGCGGATGATACGACTAATCCGAACAAGGCTGCCTTTGCCCGCAACTGCATCCTGGCCCGGAGGCTCATTGAAAAAGGTGTTCGCTTTGTTCAACTTTTCAACGGTGCCTACGCCAGCGGAGGCGACCTGAACTGGGATGGCCACAATAAACTCAAGGAACAGTACGACAATCATGCCGCGATCCTCGATCAGCCTGCTGCGGCACTGATCAAAGATTTGAAACAACGAGGGCTGCTGGCAGATACTCTCATCGTGTGGTGTACCGAGTTTGGGCGTATGCCGTTCTTCCAGAAGGGGGCTAAAGGCCGCGACCACAACCCGGATGGCTTCACCTGCTGGATGACCGGGGCAGGCATCAAACCCGGTGTCAGCCACGGCGTGACTGATGAACTCGGCCAGCGTGCCGTCCAGGACATTCACCCCCTGTATGATTTCAACGCCACCATCCTGCATCTACTCGGTCTCGATCATGAAAAACTGACATTCGAACATAATGGTGTCCGACGCCGATTGACTAATGTCGAAGGACATGTGATCCGGGAAATGCTGCTATGACCTGCTCTTTGCTTTCCTAGCCGCACACGTCAAGTAACAGGATTCGACACTACTTAACTTCAGACTCTAATGAGGTTCTTTGGCAACAGAAGCAGTTCATAAACAAATACACTCTTGATTTTCTGGTTCTTTCAATCCATTTACAGTCTATCAATAGTGGTATCATATCACGATTGCGTTGGGTCGTGTTCATCGCCCTTGCCGCTATCGCGTAAACAGCACATCATTCATTCGAAGAGCAATTTGATTAGGACAACTGTGTGTGATGATGCAGTAGTTGTTCATAATGGGAACACCCCGGGTGCCTGCAAGGCCGCCAGGGCCGTCTCGTCTTGCTGTTCACCGCCCGGCACCGGCTATTAGGTTGGGCCATTGGCTTCTATCACACCAATAAACGACATGTGAGAAGGCGGTATGAAATGAGGGTTGTTCAACAGACTCTTAAAGCAACAAATCTGTTTGAGAAGCAAAACACTCAGAAATTTCGATAATCGAACTGTTTTCCAAATTCTTTGTCGTCATTTCACTGCAACAGTGATTACTTCTTTGCAGACATATTCCGCCTTTTAAGACGCAGGCTCACTGGGGATAAACAAGGCTATTCCGCAAGCAACCTTACCTTGGAGTAAACACTGGGTTATTGATTCTTTAGGCTTCGATTAACCTAATGGATTTACTCCAACGAAAACAACGAACCGAGGAAAACATGTTCAAGCATTATGGCATTTTTGAATGGTTCTTCCGAAAACCAGGAAAAACTACAATCAGACGAAGTCCACTGAATGATGTTGAAGAGTTGGAGGGACGTATTGTTCCGCATAGTGTAATCAGCGTAATAAATAGCAGTACTAACACAGAGGTCTGGCGAAAAGAAAGTATTGGACCAACTGACTGGAGTTGGTTGAATGGCACAATTCCTCTTGGTCGGCGCTTAGTCGCAAACGAGCGCGTTGATGTGTCTGTTTCCCTTGAGGCACTGGATCGCAATAGCTATTCGACAATGGAAGTTAATGTCAACCCTGGAAGCAATAATCCAGTGCTTCGTGTTTCAGATAGTGTAAGTTACAGTGGCGCGAGTGATGGGCCGACTCAATCAAGTGGTACAGGCGTTGTCAAATACGCAGCGGACGCAACGCTATCCTACAATATTGGATTCGGTGCGGTTCGTGGTGACGAAGTATATGCAACTATCCGTTATAATATCCCCAAAACGGATCTGGCCGGGCATGCTCTAAAATACGATTCTCTGATCTTGAACCCGGCAACAGGGAACATCGAGTTCCAGTTCGACCTTCGAGGCAACACTATCGAAAAAGACGCCCGAATTCGCTATTTCTGGGCGAATGACCAAAATCAGTCCCTAGGCGATATTTCTTTGCCTGACTCTGTTACGATTTTGAAGGCAGGTGCACCAGTCACAGTAGGCAGTGCGCCTGGATTCAAAATGATCCTTACCCCAGCCATGGTCGATATTCCACCAGCTGGTGCAACTCGCCTCTGTGCCGAACTTGATTCACTTGGAGTGATTGATGAAACCAATGAGTCGAACACATCAATCTATCTCCTGCCAATGCCGAATATTAAAGTGCTTGATCCAGAATACAAAGCAAATGGCAACTTCAGCATCCGGTATCAATACACGACTCCACCAATATCACGAATACCCACAAAACCTGGAGTACTTCAAGCGTATTGGAGTAACGGCGACACTTTTATGGGAGGGCCCATAGCTTCTTTCAACGTTTCAAGCAACACAAATACTATTGGCCGAAAGGATATTTCTTATTCATCTTTGCCGCCTGCACCTGAAGGTGCGACTCACCTAATAATCCGGCTTGACGGCAATGATACAATCTCAGATGCGGATCCTGCAGACAATCTAATTAAGGTTGCACTGCCCAATTACTCAGTCTCCAAGTTCGAGTGGGGGGAAAATGGATTGCCCGTTTTAACTGTACGAGCAACAGGGACCACTCCGAAAGGTATCCAACCGCTTGTAGGTGTATATTGGGCAAAAGGCAGTCAGGTAATCGGTAGCCCAGTTTGGCAAGATACGATACGTACTACATCCCAGAAAGGTACCCAGAGCGGTACGTGGAACCAGGCATCTGGTTTTGAGTACGATCATGTTGTGATGTTATCCAAAGGAGCGCTAACAAAGCGGCCTGCCGGAGCTGACTCGCTTGTTGCCCGTACTGATTTTGATTTACGAGTTGTCGAGCCGTTAGGCACAAACGAGATGGCCCTCACTGGTGGTTACTCTCCGACAGTCGCATCGTCCAAGTATCAGAAACCCGTGGTTGTGAAAGCTGGAGCATGGAAGGGTTCCGATCCATCCGATGTGTGGACCATGCAGGCAGGCATCACGGCTGATGATGGTTTGCAACTTAAAAATGTGATCATGGGTGGGAGATATGTCGCCAAATCGATGGATCTGCCTTACTACGTGCTTGACACCGAGAAACTCGGCAAGGTTCGTGGAGAGTTGAAGCCAAACGGGGCTCAATCGCAACTACGCAGTCGTCTGATCGAATTGACCGGTCCTATCTTTGAGAACAGAGCCAGCGAGTTGGGCTCCGATGGAGGCACGCCACTGGTTATTCGAGCCAAGTACATCATTGATCGACTTGGCAACGACTGTAAGAACTATCTGGAAATCACCCAGGAGTATCGATTCTACAAGGCTGATCCGAATGTCATTGCATTTTCCCCAATGACCGATGAATTCGTTAATCTTGCCAAGTCACAGTTAATAAAGAAGCTCGTCGAGAATCATCTGTATGAGACTGCAGCGGTCGCAAGTGTCTTTGTTAATGCAATTCCAAATGACACAATACGAGAATATTTGAGCGGCCATGCAGGACCCGCTGCACGATTTTATCCTACTACGTCATATCGGTATGTCAGTTCTGACGGCGATCAACTTAAAAGTGTTACACTGCCACTTCGACTGGATTTTCAATTAAATAATCAAAGGAAAAACGCTACGACATTTTTTAAGGATTCTGACTTAGCACCATTTGAGGAACTACCATTTACGACTCTTCTAAACGAAAATCCGCTAAAAAATGAAACTCTTGTGCATGCCATATTGCAGGGGCAAGCTGGTAAAATGGACAACATCCATATTACTTTTAAGAATGAAGTTGAGCCACCAGTTCCCGCAAATCTTGATGAGCTTTGGCAACGAATTGTTAACCAGGGAACGCATGTGCTACCACCCGGTGCAGAAGAAGCCATCCATATCCACTGGCGTTGGGGTAACGCACTGAAATATCCCGATAAAGACCACCCTGGTGCTCCAATCATTCCACCGGGATCGAATCAATCCGTCAACGTTGGTATCGTTCGTTACAGAAAGAGTGAAGGAGAACCAATCGATTGGAAGACTCTTGACAACAATCACGAGGGAATTGCCGGCAAGGATAGTGTCATGTGGTACGAGGGCATCGGCTACTTAAATACTGATACGTTCTTCGGCCATGGCGGGTTTGTGGAGAAGTTGGAGGAGCCTACTGCAACTGACCCCCTGGTAGAACATCCTGCTATCGCCCAAGCTCAGTTATCGATCAACTCTATGGCCTCAGTACGCATGGCGATGCTGGACGATGATCCAGATGTCAATCTAGATGCACTGACAGTGAACATTACTCAGCCACGATCTGGCCAGGTCAAGCGTGATGGTCTCGACGTAGTCTACACTCCGAACACTCAGGACTTTGAGGACGACGGCTTTCAATACACAGTCAGTGATGATGAAGGAACATTCCGCAATGTTTCGGTAAAATTGGGATCGCCACCCAAATCGCCTATCGGCTTACGCGCCGAACCAGCAAGTGCCGGCACCGTTCGGCTGCGATGGACAGATCGGTCTGCCACTGAGACCAAATTTGTCGTCGAAGCCAGCACCGATGAAGGTCTGAGCTGGCGATTACAGGAAAACGTTCCTCCGAACAGTACGACAGCAGAAGTCAACTTGCCGCAATCGCCAACGGTATTGTTCCGAGTGAGAGCAGTAAACTCACATGGTAACTCAACTCCCACGAACAGTGTTGCAGTACAAGGTAAGTCGCAAGACCCTCCTGTAACACCAGGCAATCTCCACGCCGTCAACACCTGGCCGAGGAAGCTCGATCTGAACTGGGACGATCTGAGCGATAACGAAACCGCGTTCCGCATTGCCATGAGTAGTGATGGCGGAGCTACGTGGAATAATGTTGGCGTAACCGGTGCTAACGATACCAGCCTACGGGTTGAGAATCTTCAACCCGGCACTCGCTATCTGTTCAAGATGCGTGCTGCCAATGGCGAGGTCTATTCTGACTATAGCAATGTGCTTGAAATCACCACACCACAAGAAGCTCCTGCAACACCAGGCAACTTCCGCACGGCTAACGTGTACCCACGGAAGATCGATTTCAACTGGGATGATCTCAGCAACAACGAAACTTCCTTCCGCATTGCGATGAGCAGCGATGGGGGAGCCTCCTGGAATAACATCGGTGTCACGGATGCCAATGCCGTCAGTTGGCGAGTGGAGAACCTCCTGCCCGGCACCCGCTACCTGTTCAAGATGCGAGCAGCCAATGGCGATGTCTATTCTGACTATAGCAATGTACTTGATATCACCACACCACAGGAAACTCCCGTAACACCAGGCAACTTGCGGATGACAAACCTGTGGGCCAGAACCATCGATCTGAACTGGGACGATCTGAGCAATAACGAAACCGCGTTTCGAGTCGCCATGAGTAGTGATGGCGGAGCAACGTGGAACAATGTTGGCGTTACCGGAGCCAACGTCACCAGTTTACGAGTCGAGAATCTCCTGCCAAACACCCGTTACTTGTTCAAGATGCGGGCTGCCAATGGCGAAGTCTATTCAGACTACAGCAATGTACTTGATATCATTACTCGCCAAGAACCGCCTGCTGCCCCTGGCAACTTGCGTACCAGCAACATCTGGGCTAGGACTATCGATCTGAAATGGGACGATCGCAGCAACAACGAAACAGAGTTCCGTATAGCGATCAGTCGGGATGGCGGTGCAACGTGGGACAATATCGGAGTGGTGGGAGCCGACGTTACATCGTTCCGAGTTGCCAATCTCAATCCCAATACTCGGTATCTGTTCAAGGTCCGTGCCGGCAACAGCGTAGGGTATTCAGATTACAGCAACATCATTGATGTTCGCACTTTACCCTCCTGATTCACGGGTTATTCGCCGGGTAACCTGGTAGCGGCAGGAGAACAGCCTTATCCAACTGGTAAGGCTGGTTCTTTTGTTCCTTGAGAAACCATTTTCCTGGCCGAGGGTGTCCTCGTGTTGAAAAGCTATTTCGGTTGCGGCTCCAATGCCTTCCTGCATTGCTCTCGCAATTGTTTCATCTGTTCATTCGTTGGCTCTGTCTTTAGCACTTGATCGATTGTCTTAAGTGCCTTGTCGTGCATCTCCATAGCGACTTCATATTTGGCACGGCGTCTTAACATACCAATATTGGTTGGGTTTACTTTCTCCCATTGCTGCAGGATCACGCCGCCAAACGGATCCTTGGCGAGTGTTGCAGCTGCTACGAATACCTCAATACGGTCTAAGGGAATATTCTGATTCACCTTCCATCGTTCTTTAAGCTGTTGCAAAGCTGCTTTCAGCAACTCCGGTCGCTGCTTATTCACCCAACCTGCTCCTCCACTGAGCGTGTAGTACGAAATGGCTTGATCTCGACAAAGCTGCTTTAGGAAGGGAAAGATAAAGCTCTTGTTTGCTGCTTTAGCAAAGGCGTCCGCTGCAGCCTGAAACATGTCCTGGGCGGTTTCGCGATTGAAGTTAGGGGTTTGTGTCTGGTATTGTTCAGCACGCTGTTGTAATGCAAAAGCAAACATCATGTGAATCATGCCTTCTGGAAATGCTTCTAGCTCCTGCTGTACCGACTTTAATTTATCCGGGGGTGTTTTTAGGTTGATTCCTCGGAAGGGGGCGTCAATCATGATGTTTTTGATCACATCTGATTGCACGTTGAAGTAATTCCTCAAACACTTTGGGAATCTCATCACCTGGACTAAATCCAGCCTTTTAAAATCGGGTTTGCTGTAACCATAGACCTTTGCAAGAAGCGACCAATTGCTGGGATTTAACAGTGTCATTGCCACTTTTTGCGAGTCTGCAATTGTGATACTATTGTCGCTTATCGGCTTGTGCAGCGAATAGAGAACCTTGGCCATCGAGCCAAGTGTATCCCAGTATTCTGGGTATCCTTGCTTCTTGGCTTCCAGAAGGGTGGTTTGGACTTGCTCTTGCTCACCTCTGAGTGCATGAGCAATAACTTTGATCGTCACAAAATCAAGATTGTTTTGAAATGCAACTATTCCTTGCCCGGCCCGAATCAGGGCCTCATCAGTTTCGCCGATCGATACTTGCATCAATGCTAGAAGTGCCAATGCTCCGTGATGCCTAGGATTATCATCTAGTGCAGAAACGAGATTCTTTTTGGCTTCGATCAAGTTGGGTTCAATCAATGCCTGTGCATAGTATTTGTCTGATTTCTTCTCAAAACCAACATCAAGTGCTGCTTTGATGGCTTTCTCGCCTACTTCATCGTTCTTGCCAATATTCAATTCGCCCTTGAGTAGCTGCGCTTCTGCTAGGAGCTGTCGATCCAGCCGAGACTTCAGCAATTCATCAACTAGTGATTCGGCTTCTGCAAACGACGCCAGTTGAATTAACGTTCTGGCATGGGCCAGTTTCACTTCGTTATCCAAGTGAGCATCTTGCTGACGCATAGTTTCGAAGAGCTTCTTGGCATCAAGTGACAATCCTTGCTCGCTCAATCTGACATACTGATCCTTCAACTTCTCCTGCAGCACATTACGTTCTAACTGTGCTGATCGAATCGACGTGGTGATTGCATCAATGAGCACCACCAGGATCACCAACATCCCAACCAGATACACATACACCGACGGATGTCGGCGCATCCATTTGACCGTTTTCTCTACACGACTGACAGGACGAGCATGAATTGGCTCGTTTTTCAGAAACCTGTTCAAATCGTCGGCAAAGTGCCTGGCGCTGGGATACCGTTTGTCCGGTTCCTTATTCAGGCACATCAAACAGATCGTATCAAGATCCACTGGCACCTCGTTTCTCAGTTTGCGGATGGGTACCACTTCCTCGTTCAGCACCTTCTGCAGCGTCACTTTCAACGATTCCCGTGGAAACGGCGCCCGGCCCGTCAGTGCACAATAGAGCGTCGCCCCCAAGCCATATACATCCACCCGTGGCGTAATCTTCTCATCACCCAGTGATGCCTGCTCCGGGGACATATACACCGGTGTGCCCACCACATCGCCCGGCTGAGTTTCTTCGACATCACGTTCGATGGGGCGAGCCAGGCCAAAATCGGTGATTTTCGGCTCACCACTCTTCGTCAGTAGAATATTGTCCGGCTTCAGGTCTCGATGGATAATCTTCTGCTGATGGACCGCCTGCACCCCTTGGGCAATCTTGACGAACATCTCCGCCGCAGCCTGCGGACTAAGTACCCCCTGGCTATCAATCTGCTTCTGTAGACTGTTGCCTTCAACTAACTCCATCGACAGGAACAGCGTGCCATCTTGCTCGCCAATCTCGTAGATCTGCACGACGTTGGGATGATTCACCCCTGCGACCGACGTTGCTTCCTTGCGAAACCGTGCCTTATACCGCTCCGCATCAAGATCGGTGCTGACCTTGTCAGGTCGAATTACCTTGATGGCCACCTCCCGCTGTAACTGCAAATGCCTGGCCCGATAAACCTGGCCCATGCCCCCTTTGCCAATGACATCCAGTACCTCGTACCCAGGAATGTCAGGGAGTGCCATGCCTGCGGATTTAAAGATTGAACGAATACGTGTCCCAAGCACACTGCCATACTCAGACTCGTAATCTCGTTGCTGGACTTCTTTGCCCAACTGCTGCAGCACTCGGATTTCAGTTGCCAGCAGAGCTGCCAGTTCATTGGGAAGATTGCCCAATTCAGGGAAGCGGGCGAGATACTGCTTAACACGTACATCCTGCCCCGCCCGCAGCCGCAGTTCCAGTTCGCTGTGCAACAACTCTGTCAACAATCGCCAACGCGCAAGACCTTCCCCCACTAGGTATTCGGCCACGTCAGGATTCTTCCCATCGACAAAGGCTTTTTCAAATCGGAAGACGATGTCATGAAACAGTTTGGATTGATCGTTCCAATTGACTGTGGTGTCAGGCATACCGTATCCCAAGGATGGCTCTTCTAAGGTAAATGGATTTCAAGTACAGCCTTGATCTCCAAGAGCTTCTTCCTTGTAACCGATGGTTATCGGAAATGCGAGTATCTTATCAAACTATCAGTTGCCTGATTTTCCACTTGGCTACACAAAGTAAACAGAGAAGAAGATCTTTACTGCTCAGGCGACTCGAGTAGTTCGACGAATCGGGTATCGATAGAAACAGATCACTTAGCATTGGATTTGGTGGCTTCAAGGACTGCTTCTGCCAAGAGCCAATTTTGGTGAAAGAATGCCGCAGAGATATTACCTTCATTGAGGCATATTTTTATTTCTTCTTGTCGCCAGGTTAGTGCGAGTTTATGGTCTACCTTAAACTCACTGCGATGCTTGAGACTCAGCTCGCGATATGCTTTGACGAGGATGTCACCTTGAATCGCACTAGGTGTGCCAATTGAATCGAGTTTAGCTCCAGCATAGACTTGCGAAAGAACCAGCAGATCGTCTCGTAGAAAATCCGAAAGTGAAAGATCCCATAGATATAATGTCCCAGAAGGATCGCCTTTTCTTGCAACTATGTACAGTCCAGTATCGCTAACTATCGCCTCAGAGAGTGATGCTGGATGAGTCAAGGAAGGAGATACTGCCTTTCCGAGAGATGTTTCCCACACCCTTAGTGAGCTGTTTGCATCACGAGTTAATAGGTATCGTGAGTCTTTGGTAAATACTGCATACTGTATCCAAGCCTCATTCATCAATGGATGAAATAAAGATCGACCAGTATCGGATTCCATTACCCTTAATATTTTGCCACCATTCGTAGTAGCTACAAATCGTCCGTCTGGACTTAAGAATGCACCACTGTGCATGCTAGTATCAGGAAGTGTGGTCGAGGATACGTCGCTAATTGTCGATATTATATTAATACGATCAGCTGTACGTTCAATTAGTCTGCCAAGGTCATTACTAAATCCAGGATAACTAACCATATCATAAATATACTTTTTATTTGAAATTGTTTTTGCGGTTTCTGCATCCCACAATTGCACTTGAACGTAATTTGAATTATTGGAATTATCAGATGATGTTGTTACGGCGATCTTATGCGAGCTATTGCTGAATGCGATGCGACGTACTTGCATATTTTCTTTTATTGGTAACCCGACTTGTTTCCCAGATCGACAATCCCATATCCTAACCGATTCGTCCAAGCACACTGTCGCAACATACGTTCCATCATGGCTGAATGTTGCACTACGAACAAAATCAGGATGGCTCAAATCAAATAGTTTTTGAGGTACACTCCTGATTGTCCAAACCGTTGCAATCTTATCTTTCCCAAAGACGATAGCAATTTCACCCGTATCGCACACTTCAACAGAATCTGAATCTCTGAGGCTTGAAATATTAATGGCATTCGCCTTTCTCGTTGGTATTTCGACTAGTCCCGCTGCTGAACCATTTCGCCAGAACAATTGACCTGTCGAAATAAAGCGAATGCCACTTTGTGCAGTTTGCTCAAGGATCAATGGGCGTTGACGACAAGTACTTAAATCCCAAACGCGAATTAGCTCTGAAGAGCGTGTGATTATGCGACGGTCATCCAGTGAGAAGGATGCTTGATTGAGGCTATCCCGACATTTGATGCTGGTGATTTCTAAGCCATTAAGCACGTTGTAGATACAGACAACCCCGTCAGAATAGGTTGCAAGGATATATCTTGTGTCATGAGAGCATTCGGCGTGCAACACACTTTCTCGCCTGCCAGTAAAAGCATGAAATAAACCGCCAGTCTCAGTGTCCCAAATACGAAAATCGCCTTCAGCGTTTGCAGTTATTACCATTTTTCCACTAACTACGAATTGAGCTAGGACCAATCGTTGCTCCTGCCATGGTGGAGAATTCTGCAATGGATTTGATAAGACATGCAGTACTTTGCCACGATCATGCAAATCATACAAATAGACATTTCCATCCAAGGTTGCAACAAGCAGACGTGAGCTATCGTTACTGAATCGTACATCGGTTATTATCATTGGCAACTCAGTTCTGAAAAGACTAGATTGCCGACTGCTATCCCACACAGTTACGCTAGCGGAGGGTGTATGGTTATCTGTGAGGGATGTCAGAAATGTGTAAATATACAGAATATTGGATATAGCATGACAATGGTGCGACGAAATAGCTGAATGAAATGGCAGCCAATCAATGATCATGGCTAGAAAGTGTTTAGTCTTGTCGATCATCACCATATCTGCGATTTTTCTGAATGACTGCTCAGATTTTCCCCTAACTGAAGCACCAGTTACAGTTACTAAGAATCGTCCATTTGAACTATACTGAACATGATCAACTATGCTGGAGTGCTTTATCCGAGGGCCAATAGGTTCGCCTGTGAGAGCATTCCAGACTTGGGCGGTATGATCTTCGCTTCCCGTGACAATACGTGTTCCATCGGGGCATAGTGCTGCATCTATGACAGCCGATTCGCCATGTTTCATGATTGGTGTAATTGCCTTGCCATTGCGGGAATTCCAAACACAAATAGTTCCATCAAGCGCAGTAGTAACAAGCCGATTTCCATCATTTGTAAATATTGTTTTACTGATAGGTGCTGCATGAGAAATTGGAGGGATAAGCTCAATACCTGAGTCAGTATCCCAGATGCGAGCTGGGCCAGTATTGCCGACAGTTACAACACGCAACCCGTCGGGAGATAAATCTGCCGAGTAGATATTACTGTAATTAATTCTGACCTCGTTACTGCTTCGAGGTTGCAAGATTACGCTTGAAAGACTCGGACGATTTCCAAATCGCCAATGCGCGGAAAGGCGGTGGTTAATTGTGGTAATAGCCTCATTGTCGTCCGCAAAATGGGACTTCTGATCAGCGAATTGCAATAATGAGGCATAATAATCATGATCTCTAGCGGCAGAAAAGCCTTCATTCAGCCGACCGATACCAAGCAGTCTGCTAACTTCTTTGGCTTTCTGCTGTGCAATACGTGCTTGCAGAGATGAAGCCTTGCTGGCTTCCAATGCCTTTTCACGTGATAATTGAGCTTCATCAGCCAATTTATCTGCACGTATTCTTTCTTTTACCTCATCATTTCGAGCTTCATCAGCACTTATCCATCCAAACGTTGTGCCA
>DAOMFV010000099.1:0-19035 GCA_035430005.1 Gemmatales bacterium | reverse complement strand
ATAGACAATCATGCTCACGCCCTGGTGAACCAGTTCGAAGCCGCCTTCCGACTGACTGACCGTCTGGATGGGAAAAGCCCAGAACCCCGCCGGAGAGGATGCTGAAAGCTTGCAATCAAGCCCCAGATATTCATCGACGATGCCCAGGTGATCGGTCCCCCGGAGTTCAATCAGCGATTGAGTCTGCCCGCCGTTCTTCTTGCCGGCATGGTAATAGTATCGATCATCCTGCTTGGCGGGGAAGCCGGCAAAGTTGAACTCAACGGCGAAAAGGAAGTCAGGGTTCGGTTGCAGCTCGTCGATGCGATAGCGAACCGTGAAGGTGTTAGCCGTCGCTGAGGCGACGATTTCCTTGGAAACCTGAAGCGGCTCCCCCCGCACCTTGCCCTGGCGGAACAGACGCAACCGTTGATGGGTATCACGGTCAATCAGCCTGCGAATATAGGCCCCCTGGAGGAAGTCGCCAATTTCTTGTTCACGGTGGGCTACGACATCTTCCAGTGTCGTCCCCATCGGATAGAAATGATCAAGCAGACTTTTGCGCGGATACTTATCGTAAATCAGGTGTTTTTCGAGATCAGCCTGTTTGAACTGGGCTGACTGCTCTGGATTGACTATCGATTTGTTCCCTTCGCCTGACTGGGCGATCTGCTTGATTGTCTCGTGGTACGGCTCCGGTCGCCGATTGAGAGTGGCGAGTAAATTGTGTTTCACTGGCCGGATGTCGAGCTCATAGAGCATCCCGCCCAGGTGCGGGCAGATGTAAGCCGTGTAGAGCGCGTTTGAAATGCGCAGTTCTCGCCGTCCATCGAGATTGAAATCGTGCAGTTCGATATCAACCCGCTGCCCGTGGGCAATGTCATCAGCCAGGCAGGCGTTGTCAGCGGAGATCAAATGCTTGTAGATGGCATGCCGCAGGTGTGGCAGATAGAGGCCGCCAAACGCTCCATGCCAATACGGGCAGTTGCATTGACCACGATAGAGTTCATGAATGGCAGCTTCGATCGCCGGATTGCCTGCAACAGCAGCAATATGATCACTGACTTCGATCATGCGAGCCTGCATCTCGCGCACTTCAGAATACTTGGCAGCGAAGTTTCGCCATAGCCCACCCCGCATATTGTTCTTGATGTGATCAAGAACCGGCTTGCCATCCATCTCTTTGAGCAGCTTTTGCCTAGCTATTTGACGATTGGTCGGCAGTGCCCATTCGGTCATCTCACGGTAGCTGCATTCAGGCAGGTAGACGGTACCCAGCGGCGGCGTCTCATCTAGAGCCTGCGAGAGAGTGACTAGTTGAATCTTGTCCTGGGCCTGCCGCTCCAGCAGCATGTCGAAGAAGGTAGCCAGCCACTTCTTGTCGTAGCAGAGCGCATGGGTGCCTGGCCAAGATCCGAACTTTTCGCCATCATCGGCGCATACCACTACGGAATCGGGATAGGCCTCGGCTAGTAAATCGATATAGGCCATCGCCTCGGAAGGATCTTTCCACGGCACCATGTAGCGCAGCGGCTCGCTGATCGGGAAGACCCGCAGCAGAAATCCCTGATCTTCGGTCATGAAATAGCCACGAAGATCTTCTTCCTCCATGCCCGCCTGTTTAAAATGGAAATCATCGAGCAGCGTGTACTCGATGTCAGCTTCGAGCAGGTCGGTCACCAGGCTCGGTTCCCAGACACGCTCCGCCAGCCAGAGACCGCGAACGTCGGTATCGAAAACATCCTTGAGTTTTTCGGAATACCGACGAATCTGGCCGACCCGATCTCGTCGGGGAAGGATCGGAAGAATGGGTTCGTAAAAAGCCCCGCCTATAATCTCAAGCTGCCCGGCTTTGACCAGTTCCTTGAGATCACCCAGGTGGTCGGGCCGGTTCTTTTCGAGCCACTCCAGGAGTGGCCCGCTGATGTGCAAGCTGAACGAGAGTTCCGGATACTGGCTGATGACATCAAGGAAGGGAAAGTAGGCGTCGGTGTATGCCTGGGCAAAAACACTGTCGAAGTTGCCGACAGGCTGATGGTCATGCAAAGCAAATGCAAAACGAAGTGGCATGCCGTCGTGTCGCCTGGTCGGTCCGGGGTAGGGAATACTCTCTTAGAGCGAGTCGGTCTCTGTCATGTTAACTTACAAAGAGAGCCATATCCTTACGATTCTTGAAAAAGTCTATGAGCATTGGCAAGGGACACGTCTCTCGATGTTAGAGCCGTTACAGTCGTTACCAACGGAGTGTAGCCTACGTCATGTGGGGTCACTTGGCAAATAGCGATAAGCTGGTGTCGAGCAGGGATAGCCTGACGTTCGATGCAATGGCAGAGTCTATCAACAGGCTCCTTACGGCATGGAGGCCAATGTTAAAATGTATGTGATTCTTCTGACTTTGCTGCTGGCTGATCAAAGTGTTCCCTGGTCGGTGGACCAGCCGCCTCCTGCTCCGGTTCTTGGGCCAGACGATCAGTACCCCTTATCCAGCCGGGACGAAGGCTTCCACGTCCTGCTCGGCACGATCCTGTCTTTTAGCAGCGATACGGCTTTTCCTCGGTTCATTGGGCCAAGCTCGAATCCTACACTTGCAAAAGATCCACGATCACTCACCGAAGCCAGAGTGCTGGGCATCTACAATTGGGCACCCACCGATAATCCCTGGGATGGTAATCTTGCTCAATCGTATCTGCTTCAAGCACGGGTGGCCCTCGATAAACGGTGGTCGGTCTTCATGGATAAGTCTGGCTACAGCTTTATCGAACGAGGCAATGGCGGCGCAGTCGATGGCTGGAACAACCTCGCCTTCGGCGGCAAGTATGTGCTGGTGCGTGATGTGGAAAACCAGTTCCTGCTCTCCGCCGGCTTGCAGTATGAAGCCCCGACAGGCGAAAGCAATGCCTACCAGCGCCCCAGCGATGGTAGCTTGACCCTCTTCGCCAGCGCAGGCCAGGAGTTCTGGTGCTTTTGGCACGCTATCGGTAACATCGGAGCCCGCATTCCTCTGAGCGATAAGACCAACGGCCTGTTCTACGGCCAGATCCACCTCGACCGCGAGTGTATGGGCTGGCTCTATCCGTTGGTGGAATTCAACTACTACCGTATCACCTCCGATGGCAATGGCACCCCTGCCGTTAATCTCGGCCAGGGAGATGCACTCTTCGATTGGTCCATGCCCGGCACCGTCGGCTCCGATCTGGTCACCTTCGCCGTGGGCGTCAAAGCCAAGTGTAACCGCAATCTCGAAGTGGGTGTTACTTACGAACATCCGCTCACCGATACGCCGCGTGTCCTTGAACACCGCATCATCGCTGAAATGATCCTACGTTACTAAATGAGCCACGCCGCGTTAGCGCCCGGAGTTCGTCGCTGAGTGCTGCGCAGGAATCTCACGTCCATGAGGATCCTGAGCAGGCTGATGCAAGTCTTCAGCTATCGAATCAAGTAGCACCGGTCCCACATAATGCTCCATCTTCTCCGCTGGAGCATGCAGGTGGTCTGCTGGCAAAGCCACGTTCTGCTGCAAATAGGTCTCCCACAAGCGATGAGCACGAACTAATTGCAAGGCACGATCCTGGCCAGCCTTGGTAAGCGAAACCGTCCCCTGATCACTGTTGACCAATTGCCTGCGTACTAAGGACTTCAGTGTCATCCACCGCACCATCGTTAATTGCCCAGGCAACAAGTCTGCCCCGCTCAGCCCGATGCCATGTCGTTCCTGGTTGCGATACAGCGTGCCCAGCACATCCTCGCGCAAGATACGGAACGTCAGCCCCAGTTGCTTGACCAGTTTCGCCACCAGACCATACTTCGGCGCCAGCATCAAAGCGATAAAGAACAGCCCCCCAGCTGAAACCGCCATCATTCCCGCCACACTGGTGTTCCATCGCTCACCGCCCCAATATCCCAGGATGGCAGAAGCCGTTGCCAGCAGCGAGGCAACCAGCAACATGGTCCTGAGTCGATCCGTGAGCAATTGCGCCGTCGCTGCGGGCACGATTAACATGGCAACTACCAGAATGGAACCGACTGCCTCAAAAGCTGCTACGGTCACTCCGGCGGTTAATGCCATGAGGAAATAATGCAACAACGATGCTGGATAGCCGAGTGAGGTAGACAACTCCGGATCGAACGAGGCGAGTTTGAGTTCTTTCCAACAGAGGATGATAGCCACCAGCACGAACAGTGTCGTGGCTCCCAGGGTCAAGGCCGCTTGCGGAATCTCCCATCTGAAGACGGAGGTCGTATCAAACGGCGTAAACTCGATCAGGCCGTAGAGCACACATCCTGGATCAAGATCAACATTGCGGGCTTTGACCGAGATCAACACCACACCCAAGGCAAACAGGGTTGTGAAAACCACACCAAGACTGGCATCTTCAGGGACCTTCACTGCCTTGCTGAGGGCTTGCGTCAAATAAGCAGTCAACAGCCCCATTACCATGGCTCCCATGACGATGGCCGGACCGGAAATCTTGCCGCTGAGTAAAAAGCCCAGCGCGATTCCAGGCAGAACAGCATGGCTGATCGCATCGCCGAGCAGGCTCATCTTGCGCAGGACGAGGTAACACCCCACCAGGCTGCAGCTCACGCCGGCCAGGATGCCCACCAGAATGGTCCAGAACGCGATCATGTTCATGCTTCGAAGACAGGAGTATCCAGATCGAGAAGCGAGGTGTCAATGATGTTCGCTCGTCGCCAACGGGCAATCAGCCCTCGACGAGGCGCAAACACGGAGGAGAACAAGAAGAGCCCCGCTCCGATGAGAACGATGATCGGCCCAGCGGGCAGGTTGGCGTACTCGGCGGAGAGCCACGTTCCCACCGCCCCGGTGATCACGCCAAATCCGACACTGACCGGCAGCATCGCCGCCAGCCGATCAGTCCAGAACCTGGCTGTCACCCCAGGCAGGATCAAGAGAGCAGCCATCATCACCACGCCGACAGCCGGCAAGCCAATGACGACGACCAGGCCCAGCAAGATGATCAGGATCAGATCAAGCCTAGCCACCGGCCAGCCCTGGCTTCTGGCAAAGTCAGCATCGAATGTGAGCAGTTCCAGTTCCTTGAAGAGGAACACAATGACGATCAGACAAAGCAAAGCCGCAGAGCCGATGAGATAAACATCGCTGGCAATGATGCCGGCGGTCTTGCCGAGAATGTACGAATCAAGCCCGGCCTTACTGCCCTTGATGGTCTGATTCTGAATGATGCGACTGAGAACCACACCCATTCCGAAGAATGTCGAAAGAACGATGCCCAGTGCCGCATCCTGCTTGATTCGAGTATACCGGCGAAGAAGGGACACCACGACAAGGCCCAGGATTCCGCTGATAAAAGCGCCAAGTAAGAGCGCTGCCAGGTTCCGTTCCCCCACCACCATGAATGCCAGACACAACCCCGGAAGTGCCGCATGGGAAAACGCGTCTCCTGCCAGCGACTGACGCCTCAGTACAGCCAGCGACCCAATCAGTCCCGACGCGGCCCCGAGGAGACTCGTCCCCAGCAGCACCAGCATCGTGTTGTAAGTGAAAATATCACTCATGCGCTGGGCACCTTGTCTCGCATAGCAACGCCCGCTGTTTCCAGTGCCATGAGCCTGCCGCCGTAGGTGCGCTGGAGATACTCGTTCTTGAACACTTCACTGGTCGGCCCCGCTGCCACCAATCTGGTATTGAGCAGCAGCATCTGATCGAAGTACTGAGGCGCTGAACGTATATCGTGATGCACCACGATGACCATCTTGCCTTCGCTGCGGAGTCGTTGCAGCAGTTTGAATACCGCCTCCTCGGTCGAGGCATCCACGCCGGCCATCGGCTCATCCATGAAGTAGATGTCCGCCTTCTGGGCGAGCGCTCGAGCCAGGAAGGCTCGTTGCTGCTGCCCACCCGAAAGTTGGCCAATCTGACGGCCGGCCAGATCACTGATCCCCAAATCGTTCATGCACTCAAGCGCCCAACCCCGTTCCTTCCGACCCGGGTTGCGAAACCACCCGACCTGGCCGTAAGTACCCATAAGGACGAGATCGAACACATTAATGGGAAAGTCCCAATCGACACTCTCCCGCTGCGGCACATAGCCGATGCGGCCACGCACTTTCGACAACGGTTGTCCAAAGATTCGCACCTCGCCGCCGGCACGAGGCACCAGACCAAGAATCGCCTTGATCAACGTACTCTTGCCGGCGCCGTTGGGCCCCATGACACCAACGAGGCTCGGTTCAGTGAGAGTAACATCAATGTTCCACAACACCGGCTTATGATGATAAGCCACGGTCATGTCGTGCACATCGAGAATAGGCGTCTTGGTCATTTCAGCGCCTTTACGATGGTATCAACGTTGTGTTTAACCATTCCGACGTAGGTGCCATCTGGGGTGCCATCAGCGCCCGGAGCATCGGAATAGAGTTCACCGCCGATAGCGACCACATGGCCACGAGAGGCACAGCCTTCGACCAGTGCCTTGATGTTCTTCTCCGAAACACTGCTTTCAACGAAGACCGCCTTGATCTTGCGATCAACCATGAACGCTACCAGATCGTTCACCTGCTTGACGCTGGCTTCACTCTCGGTGCTGATGCCCTGGATACTCTTCACCTCCAATTGATACGCTCTGCCGAAGTAATGAAAGGCATCATGGGCGGTGACCAGCACTCGGCGGGCATTATCGATGGTGGTGAGTTGCGTCCGGGCATACTGGTGAAGCTTCTCCAGCTCTGCATCGTAAGCCCCAGCAGCTTTCTTGTACGCCTCAGCATGGCTTGGGTCATAGTCGCACAGTTCAGCAAGCACCCGGTGGGCCGCCTGCTGCCAGATCGAAACATCGAACCAAAGATGCGGATCGACGATGCCATCCTCGTTCTTAAGCAACTTGTCCGCGGCAATGCTATCTGTAACAGCGACAGACCGCCGTGTGCGACTGAGTTGATGGAGGAGGTCAGCCATCTTGCCTTCGAGATGCTGACCCGAGTAGCAGATGAGGTCAGCTTCGTTCAGACTCTTGATGTCGCCAGGGGATGTCTTATACAGGTGAGGGTCCACTCCGGCGTTCATCAACTGAGTGACGCGCACATGGCTACCGCCAATGTTACGTACCAAGTCGCCCACCATGCCCGTGGTGCAGACGACGTTGATGGGATAGCTTCCTTTGTAACTCGAAACCGATCCTTGAACCTTTCTTGGCAATGGACTACATCCAACTAAGGAGAGTAGTACCATGCCAACAATCAGACGGCTCATAGCTTCACCTACTTTCTGCAATTAGGTATACCTAACGTCAGTAACTTGTCAACACAATGTGTCTAATGTAGATGACTTTGCTCCCGACAGACTACTTTCTCAATGGTAGTCGGTCAGCCTCTCTATAATGGAATATTGATCTGGTTAGGAGTCGCTCGTGTTATTTCGATACCTGCTCATCCTTGTCAGTCTGTTTGGTGGGCTGACCAACACATCTGCACAGGAACCATGGGCAGTGATGACCGGTCAATCGGTGGTCGAGGTTCGAGCCGGATTACGACACATCTACAGCCGTCTCGGTCGAAAAGACCTGGTTGCTGCACTTGATAGTGCCGCAGTCACAGATTTAGTCTCCGGCAACCTGAAAGGCTTAGACCTTACTCGCCCCCTGGGCTGCGTCGTTGTCCCTAACCAGTCCGGTCTCGGCAGCGCTATCACCTTCATCCCCACTTCCGGCGAACAAGCCTTCCTCGATTTCCTCCGTCGTCATCTGCTCACCGTCAATATCGATGCCAATGGAAAGTCCTCGGTAACCATGCCGCTCGTCGGAACGGTACACATTCGCTTCGACCAGAATTATGCCTGGTTCGCCTTTGCCGCAGAGGACCTCAATGGCCCCCTGCCCGACTTGTCCAAAGTCATCCCGGAAGGCCATCGAAAAGTTCAACTGGCAGCCACCATCTACCTGGAAAGGCTCCCCGCAGATCAGCGTCAGGTCTGGCTCTCGCGCGGCCAACAAGGCCTCCAATGGCTGCTGAAGGGTTCAACCCAGGGCAGTGGCCAGCTTGCCGAAACACTGGGACTGCCTATGGCTGGTCTACTACTGAAGCGATTGTCCGAAGACGCCAAAGAGGTGACAATCTACGCCCATGCCGACCGCAGCAGCGACCAGCTCTGGGCCAAGATTCTCGTCACTCCCCGGCCCAATATCCCGTGGGTAACTCAAGTTCAACAGCGCGCAGCTAACCCCATTCGTTACGAAGTACCAGCTAGTCTCTGGGCCACTATTCGGGGCAAGACCGACGAGACAGCCGCCAAAGCTGCCCAGACCGCCTTCAAGAAAGGCGAGAGCGACAGATTCACTCTGACCCTGAAGGGTGGCGACCAGCTTGAACTCAAAGCCGAGCTGAGTGGCGCGATGCTGGCTTATCACTCAGCCCTCGATCAGGGTGAAAGCAAGCCAAGCCTCAAAGAACGTATTCGAGAACGGCGTCGCAACAAGCCCTAGCATTCATCATCTTCCAAACACTCTCTAGCATCCCTGCTTTCCTTGGCGTACACTATCTTCAGACCTCTCTCTCCCAATGCCGAGGATCGGCCATGGCTAACGATTACGTTCGTATTTTCGACACCACGCTCCGTGACGGCGAACAGTCGCCCGGCGCGACACTGACTTCTCCACAGAAGCTCGAAATCGCCCGCGCTCTCGCTCGCTTAGGCATTGATGTCATGGAAGCAGGCTTCCCCGCCGCTTCACCTGATGATCTGGAAGCAGTCCGTACCATCGCCAAGGAAGTGGGGCACAAGACAGTCGATGGCCGTGAACCCCCGATCATCTGCGGCCTTGCCCGTACCACCAAGAACGATATCGACCAGGCTTGGGAGGCGGTTCGGCATGCCGCCAAGCCCCGCATCCATACCTTCCTTGCCACCTCTGAAATCCACATGAAGCACAAGCTCAAGATGGAACGCCATGAGGTGATGAAGCGTGCGGAAGAGATGGTCAGTTACGCCCGCTCTTTCTGCAATGATGTCGAGTTCTCCCCCGAAGATGCCGGTCGCAGCGATCCGGCATTTCTTTATGAAGTGCTCGCCCTCGTGATCCGTGCCGGCGCTACCACGCTCAACATACCTGATACCGTTGGTTATACCATGCCTGAAGAATACGGCGCTCTGATCGCCGGAATTATCAAGAACACCAAGGGTATCGATAACTGCATCGTCTCGGTACATTGCCATAATGATCTCGGCCTGGCGACAGCCAACAGCCTGGCCGGCATTCGGGCCGGTGCCCGTCAGGCGGAAGTCACTATCAACGGAATCGGCGAACGGGCCGGCAACACAGCACTCGAAGAAGTCGTCATGGCCCTCCATACCCGTAAGCCTCTTTACAATCTGCGGACCGGCATCGATACGACCCAGATCTTCCGTTTGAGCCAAATGGTCACTGAGCACACCGGCATCGTTGTACAGCCGAACAAAGCAATTGTCGGTGCCAATGCTTTTGCCCATGAAGCTGGCATTCATCAGGACGGCATGCTCAAGAATGCCACCACATACGAAATCATGCGACCCGAATCTGTCGGCGTGACCAAGACCAACCTCGTGATGGGCAAGCATTCCGGCAGGCATGCTTTCAAAGCACGCCTTGAAGAACTGGGACACGTCCTCGCTGATCAAGACCTTGATGCCGCCTTCAGCCGTTTCAAAACCCTGGCCGACAAGAAGAAAAACATCCTCGACGCAGATCTCGTCTCACTTGTCAGGGAACCAGCCACCGCCTGCTCCACCAATGGAGCGAACAAACCTGTGCGAGTGACCGTGAGTGTAGGATAGACATGAGCCAAAAGCCCCGCACCATCATCGATAAGATCTGGGACAGGCACGTCGTTTGCCAGGAGGAAGGCGCGCCCGCCATCCTCTACATCGATCTGCACCTCGTGCATGAAGTCACCTCACCCCAGGCCTTCGATGGACTCCGGCGACGGGGCCTCTCAGTGCATCGCACTGATCGTACCGTGGCCACCCTCGATCACAGCATCCCCACTCAGGGCAAGGGCCTGGAGATGGCGGACAACATGGCTGCCGAGCAATGTCGCAAGCTCGATGTCAACTGCAAAGAGTTCGGCGTTACACTGCATGGCCTGGGCAGCCCTCACCGTGGCATCGTTCACGTCATCGGCCCTGAACTGGGGCTCACGCAACCGGGACAGACCATCGTCTGCGGCGATAGCCACACCGCCACTCACGGAGCATTCGGCGCGCTGGCTTTCGGAATCGGTACCAGCGAAGTAGAACATGTGCTCGCAACCCAGTGCCTGCTTCAGCGTCAACCCAAAAGCTTCGAGGCGAGAATCGATGGCACTTTGAAGAATGGCGTCTCTCCCAAGGACATTATCCTCGCCCTCCTTTCCAAGATCGGCGTGCGCGGCGGCACTGCCCATGTCTTCGAGTACACCGGCTCCGCCATCCGTGCTCTTGATATGGAAGGACGGATGACCGTTTGCAACATGTCTATCGAAGGTGGTGCTCGTGCAGGACTCGTCGCACCCGATGATATCACCTTTGAATATCTCAAAGGACGACCACACAGCCCGAAGGGTGCTGCCTGGGATAACGCCGTCGCCGAGTGGCGCAGTTATGCCAGCGATCCGGGTGCCAGTTACGACAAGACGATCACTATCGATGCCAACTCTTTGGAACCGATGATCACCTACGGCACCAACCCCGGCATGGGAATGCCGATTACTGGTACCATCCCCGACCCGGCCAAGGCCAGCCACAGCACCGAACGTGCTTCTCTCGAAAAGGCGATGAGCTACATGGCCCTGCCCGCCGGCAAACCACTTCTGGGGCAAAAGATCGACGTCGTCTTCATCGGTAGCTGCACCAACTCGCGCATCAGCGATCTGCGTGATGCCGCCAGGGTCTTCAAAGGCCGCAAGGTGGCCAATGGCGTGCGAACACTGGTAGTACCCGGCTCGCAGGACATCAAGAAACAAGCCGAAGCAGAAGGCCTGGCTGACATATTCAAGAACGCGGGTGCTGAATGGCGTGAAAGCGGCTGCTCGATGTGCATCGCCATGAACGGAGATCAACTAAGCCCCGGACAATATGCGGTCAGCACCAGCAACCGGAACTTTGAAGGCCGCCAGGGCCCGGGTGGACGCACTTTCCTGGCCAGCCCGCTCACCGCTGCGGCTGCGGCTGTCACGGGAGTCGTCACCGATGTTCGTCAACTATTGAAGTAAGCACCACTATTGGTATCGCCATGCCCCGCTTCACGACTCTTTCCTCACCACTGATCCCACTCGTTCGTAACGATATCGACACGGATCAGATCATTCCCGCCCGTTTCCTCAAAGTCACCGATAAGGTCGGCCTGGGCAAGAATCTCTTTTCCGATTGGCGCTACGAAGCTGACGGCTCGCCCAAGGCTGACTTTGTACTCAACCAGCCGCAATACCAGGACCGATCCATCCTGATCGCCGGCGATAACTTTGGCTGCGGCTCATCCCGAGAGCACGCTCCCTGGGCGCTTGTCGGCTGGGGCATCCGTGCAGTCGTAGCTCTGGGCTTCGCTGATATCTTCAAGTCGAACGCTCTCAAGAATGGTCTCGTTCCTATCCTGCCCGCTGATGCCGCGTTTCACACAAAACTTGTCGAACTGACAACCAAGGCTCCAGAAACGATCGTCACCATCGATCTGGAACAGCAACGCATCAGCTTGCCTGATGGCACCGGTTCCACATTTCCCATCGATGGCTTTTCCAAAACTTGCCTGCTCAACGATCTCGACGAACTCGGCTACATCTTGCGGTTCGAGCCGAAGATCGCCGAGTTCGAGAAAAAGAGAGAAGCTGTTTAGGGGGGCGGCACCTTCGACCCTGCGGGAGCTGCCGGCTTCCAACCCGGATTAGTCGGAGTCGCCGCTGGCGGAGCAGTTATTCCAACCGGCGGTGGAGTCGTCACACCCGGTGGTGGAGTTACAGCCTGGGCAGGCACCACAGGCTGAGCACCGCCTATCGGCGGTAGTCGACTTGGGTTGCTCTGCTGAGGCGCTCGCTGATTGATGTGAAGAGTAATCTTCTCCTGAATCTCTTTGCTCAACTTCTCATCCCCAAGGTAACCGACACGAATGGTTACCTCGGTCTGATGACCGTCGCTGGCCATAATCCGTGGTTTCTCTTCCAGAGATATCGTGACATGGGTGCCATCTGAAATGCTCGATTCAATATCACCAGTCATTCCCTGATGACTCTCGTGCCGAATAGGCATAGCCAGATCAGCCAGGGCCAGCTTGGTGGCCTGGTACGTTTCACCGAACTCTGCTGGGTGAATCGAGACGTAGTTGCCTTGATAGTAACCATAAGCCCCGGCACCGGCCGCAACGCCGACGGCTGCGACCACGCACCCCGCCTGGCTAATTGCCAGCAGGCATAGTAACAGACATGGTAGTGCAAGGCCCGCCGTAGCCTGCAGGCGCCATCTGTACCTGCATTTTTTGACAGTTCTGGTCATTGTCGTCCTCCCAGATCCAGCGCCAGTCGGTCACGATGCAGCCCGATGGCACCAGACCGAGTAAGGCCACCGTAACAATCATTACACAACGACGAGCGATAGCTGACATGGTCCGTCCCTCGATCTTCCCCAAACTCTACGATGGGGCGGCACCATAGCAGCGATGGTAAATACTGCAAGCCCAATTGGTCAACTCAACAAAGAAGCGGCTACTCCCCCAACCACCAGCGTTTCCTGGGCTTTTCATAAGTGAGGCTAAACTGCTTCATGGCCACTTCGGTCACTGCTTTAGCAGCCTGTTCCGGCGAATCGGTGACCAGGATACGATCAAAATCAGCCTGTGTGATGGTACGGGCAGTCACCATCGTCTTGATGAACTCGAGCATCGGCTGCCAGTACGATTTGCCCATAAGCACAATCGGGAAGTTATGGATCTTGCCCGTCTGGATGAGCGTTGCTGTCTCGAACCATTCATCCAGTGTGCCATAACCCCCGGGCATGATGATGAAGGCGTAGGAATACTTGACCAGCATCACCTTGCGGACAAAGAAGTAGCGGAAGTCGAGGAATTGATCGAGATAGGGATTCGGTTTCTGCTCATGGGGCAGAACAATGTTGCAGCCAATGGATCGCCCTCCCACATCTTTGGCCCCGCGGTTAGCCGCTTCCATGATGCCCGGCCCGCCGCCTGTCATCACGGTGAAGCCCGCCTTGGCCAGCAACCTCCCGATGGCACGTGCCTGCTCATAATAGGGATGATCTTCTCGAAATCGCGCTGAGCCAAAGACGGTCACGCAGGGCCCGGCAAAGTGGAGGAAACGAAACCCTTTGATAAACTCCCAGAAGATGCGAATCGCTCGAAAGAGTTCAACTCGCCGACTCTGAGGGCCTTGCAGAAATCGTATCACCTCCGGCTCACCGGGAGACTTGCCCCAGTCATTCCCGTTTGGCTTCGTTACCGGAATCGGGGACAACGTGCTCGGCGCGACCGCTGTTGATAAGATCACTAGCCTCTCTCCTTCAAACTGACGTGTCGATTTGTACCGAGGTTACCCATTCCAGTCGAGGGCGATATTCTGTCTCTGTACAGGTTGACAGTAAACTCATCTTGCAGAAAGTAACTTAAGTTCGCCACCCAAGCGACTGATGGGAGGGCGAGGCTGCCGAGCCGCCAGCGATCGCAAAACAGCTCGGCAGAAACCTCGACCTCCCGATACACTGGAAAAGAGGAGCATGATCGATGCCCAGACTCTTCGATGATGAACCGCTACCACCTGTCACCAGGAAGCAACCGGGACAGCATGCGCCCCTGGCTGAGAAACTGCGTCCGCAGACCTGGGACGATTTCCAGAGCGATAATTCGTTCGACACCACGCTCCTGGCTCAATTGAAGGCAGGCGTAGGCCGGCCACCTTCCCTCGTTCTCTGGGGACCGCCTGGCACCGGTAAAACGACCTTTGCCAAGCTCATTGGCTCATCGTTCAAACTCCCCTTCGTCGAATTCTCCGCTGTGCTGGGCGGCGTACAGGAAGTTCGCACTATCGTCGCTGAGGCCTCGAAGCACAAAGTTCCAACCCTGCTCTTCGTCGATGAGATTCATCGCTTCAACAAATCGCAGCAGGATGCTTTCCTGCCTCACGTTGAAGCAGGCACCATCGTTCTGGTTGGCGCGACGACAGAGAACCCCTCGTTCGCTCTCAATGGGGCATTGCTCTCTCGAATGCGCGTCGTCGTCTTCCCTTCGCTTACTCAGACTGCTCTCGATCAGTTGGCCCGACGTGCCGAATCTTCTCTCAGCCTCAAGCTTTCCGATGAAGCCCGGCAACTCTTCGTTCATCTCGCCGGCGGCGATGCCCGCCGCCTTTTAAACTGGTGCGAAGCGTTCCATCACGCCCGGCCAAAAGCGGAGATCGATAAACCGGCCAGCGCTGAGGCCGTCCGGCGTTACCTCAAGAACGCCCAGGCCCCGCTCTACGACAAAAGCGGCGAGCAGCACTACGACACCATCTCCGCCTTCATCAAAAGCCTGCGTGGCTCCAACCCCGATGCTGCCCTCTTTTATGGCTTCCGTATGATCGAATCGGGCGAAGACCCCCGTTTCGTGCTCCGCCGCATGATGATCTTTGCCAGCGAAGACGTCGGCAACGCTGATCCATCAGCCCTGCCGCTGGCTGTCGCCACTGCCGACGCTTTCGACCGCCTCGGTCTGCCTGAAGGCAAAATCCCTATTGCCCAGTGCATCACCTACCTTGCCTGCGCCCCGAAATCGAACCGCAGCTACCTGGCTATGAAGGCTTCGCTGGATGCAGTCAAACAACATCCCAAGATGACGATTCCATTGCACCTTCGCAACGCCCCCACGGGACTGATGAAAGACCTGGGCTACGGCCAGGAGTACCAATACCCCCACGATCAACCCGAGGGCCATGTCGCCGGCGTAAGGTACCTGCCTGAGGAAGTAGGCCATGCGGTCTTCTACGAACCCAGTGACCACGGCGAAGAGAAACAGATTGCAGATCGTATGAAGAAGCGAAATCACAAGTAACTCACATTAGAATGACTACCCTCTCCCTCCCGGGGAGAGGGGTTGGGGGTGAGGGGTTCCTACCGAGGCCCAGCCCTTCGTGCTTGCCACTTGCACATCGCCACGAATCAATTAGACTTACACTCTGCCAGTGTTCCCTCCCACCATCGAGAAGTCCCGATGCTTCGTTCGACCTTTGCCGTCCTGACCTTAAGCCTGATTGTTGTCATCACACTTGCTCAAACTCCCCCCGCAGCAACTCCACCTGAAGGTGTTCTACCCAAAGCTGACGATGGCCACACGCTGAATTTCGACTTCGAGACGGGCGATCTGCGAGACTGGACCGTGGAAGGCGAAGCCTTCGTGGGCCAACCCATTCAGGGCGACACTGTGTATCCGCGTCGAAACGACAACAAAAGCCAGCACCAGGGCAAGTACTGGGTCGGCGGCTTCGAGAAACTGGGCGATGCCCCCAAAGGTAAGCTCATCTCCGCCCCCTTCAAGATCACCCACCCCTGGGCTTCGTTTCTTGTCGGTGGCGGCCCACATGTCGAAACCTGTGTTGAAATCATCGATCAACCCCGCAACGAAGTCGTATTCCGTATCAGTGGTCTGGAAGAAGAGAATCTGCGCCGGGTAGCAGTGGATATGAGCAGACACATCGGCAAGACCTTTATTATCCGGCTTGTCGACAATCACACCGGCCACTGGGGGCACATCAACTTCGACGACTTCCGGTTCCACACAGCCAAGCCCGATGTACCACCCCGACCCAACACGAAATTAACCGACGACAATTACAAGTACGCCGGCCTCAAGCCCGAAGAAGCCGCCCAGGTGATGACGGTGCCAGAAGGTTTCACCGTAAAACTCTTCGCCGGCGAGCCTGATGTCAAGCAACCCATCGCTTTTTGTCAGGATGATCGTGGCCGATTGTGGGTCGCTGAAGCCTACTGCTATCCTCAACGCCGCAAAGATGGCGAAGGCAAGGATCGCATCCTGATCTTTGAAGATGTCGATGGCGACGGCAAGTTTGACAAGTGTACTGTCTTCGCTGAGAACCTGAACCTCGTCAGTGGCATCGAACTCGGCTTCGGCGGCCTGTGGGTCGGCGCTGCTCCTTATCTGATGTTTATCCCCATTGATGCCAGCGGCGACAAACCAGCCGGACCTCCCAAGATTATGCTCGATGGCTGGGGCTGGCAGGATACCCACGAGACACTCAACACCTTCTGCTGGGGCCCCGATGGCTGGCTCTATGGCTGTCACGGTGTCTTCACCTACAGCAATGTCGGCAAGCCCGGCACTCCAGCGAGCGAACGCACCAAGATCAACGCCGGCATCTGGCGTTATCATCCGACGCAGCATGTCTTCGAGGTTTTCGCCGAAGGCACCAGCAACCCATGGGGCCTCGACTACAATAAGAACGGCCAGTTCTTCATTGAAGCCTGCGTCGTCCCCCACTGCTTCCACATCATCCAGGGCGCTCGCTATCAACGGCAAGCGGGGCCGCACGCCAACCCGTTCACTTATGCCGACATTGGCACGATTGCTGATCACTTGCATTATCTGGGCACCAATCAATGGGCCGCGAACAACAAGAGCGATGCCGCCGGCGGCGGGCATGCTCACTGTGGCCTGATGTGCTACGAAGGCGGCACCTGGCCCAAGGAATATCATGGCCAGCTCTTCATGGGCAATATCCATGGCCGACGCATCAACATGGATCGCCTGACCCGCAAAGGCTCCGGCTTCGTCGCCAGCCACGGGCCCGACTTCCTGCTGGCTAACGATGCCTGGGCCCGCTTCATCAACATGCAATATGGCCCCGATGGCAACGTCTACGTCATCGACTGGTACGACCAGCAGGCCTGCCACCGCAACGAACCCGAAATCTGGGACCGCAGCAACGGCCGTGTCTACAAGATCATTCACCGCAATACGATCGGCAAAGAGACCGACCTCAAGAAGCTCGGCGGCGATCTCAGCAAAGTCGATACCGCTCAGCTCAAAGAGTTAGCCAAGCACGACAATCAATGGTACGTGCGCCACGCCCGCCGCATTCTTCAGGAACGCGAGAGCCTCAAGGCCAGTAACGATCTTAAAGATGCCGTTGAGCCACGCAGAGGATTCTACAGTGTAATCACCATTCGAGAGGGTGACGAGTACGACCGTGCCTGGGACATACAACGTGCCTTTCAGAACAGCGATCTTCATGGCCATCAATCGGAACTGAATCGCTACGCCCAGATGGCCAAGAACGATCCTTCCCCCGTGGTGCGTCTCTACCTGGCTTCCGCCCTACAGCGCATGCAGTTGGAAGACCGCTGGGAGATCATCGAAGGTCTGGTATCCCACGCCGAAGACAATAGCGATCACAATCTCCCTCTGATGTACTGGTACGCCGCCGAGCCGCTGGCAGAGGCTGATCCCGCCCGGGCATTGAAACTAGCCATCAACGCCAAGGTACCGATGCTCGAGTTCATGGTGCGTCGCATCAGTTCTATCGAAAAACCCGAAGCTATCGATAACCTCGTGGCGACGCTCGGCTCCTCGGCTGATGTCAAGGTACAGCAGACTGTTTTGCGTGGCATCAACACCGCCCTCCGTGGCCGACGTAACGCCCCTCAACCCAAGAGTTGGCCAACTGCGTATGCTGCGCTCGTCAAGACCAGCGACAGCGAACTCGAACATCAGGCTCACATGCTCGGCACCGTGTTCGGTGATGAATCAGCCATCAAGAACCTAACAGCCCAAGTACAAGATCAAAAGGCTCCCGAAGAGCATCGCCTCTCCGGCCTGGCTGCCTTGGTCGCCAGCAAGCAAACCGGCGTCGGCCCGCTTCTGCTCAAACTCCTCGATGATGCCGCCCTTCGCAGTTCAGCCATCCGAGGGCTGGCCGGCTTCGAGCAGCCTGAAACCGCTAACACGCTTCTGAAGCTCTATGCCACGTTAGATGGCAACGACCGACGCCTGGCGGTCAGCACCCTCGCTGTTCGCCCCGCATCAGCACAAGCCTTGATGAAGGCCGTGGGCGAGAAACTGGTTCCCCTGGCTGATGTCTCCGCCGATACGGTACGCCAGCTTCGCCAGTTCAATGACCCCCAACTGAACGAGCAGATCGCCACACTCTGGGGCGTTGTCCGCAGCACCCCCGTCGAACGGCAGAAACAGATCGCCGCCGTCAAGAAGATGATCAACACCAGAACTCGTGTTGTTCCCGATCTGAACCTGGGCCGCACTCTCTTCCAGAAGACCTGTGCCCAGTGCCATCAACTCTTCGGCGCGGGCGGCAAAATTGGCCCCGATATCACCGGCTCCAACCGTGTGAACCTCGATTATCTGCTGGAGAACATCTACGATCCAAGCGCGATCATCCCCAAAGAATACGCAGCTACCTTCGTCATCACCAAAGATGGCCGATCTCTGACGGGTATCGTCAAGGAACGTAACGCCAAGACGATGACCCTTGTCACCGCCACCGAAACCCTGACGCTGCCACTGGATGACATCGAAGGCGAGAAACCCAGCGACGTCTCCATGATGCCCGAAGACCAGATGAAACCCTTCAGCGAGTTTGAAATCAAGTCGCTGATCGCCTACCTGCAAAGTCCCACTCAGACACCCATGCTGGCCACTTCGGAAAACGCCAAAGACTTCTTCAACGGCAAAGACCTCACCGGCTGGGTCGGCAACCCCAAGCTCTGGAGCGTCGAGAACGGCGAGATCGTCGGCAAAAGCCCCGGCATCAAACGCAACGAGTTCCTCAAGAGCGAGATGACAGCTGAGAACTTCCGCCTGACGTTGATGGTCAAGCTCACCCCCAACAAGGAAAACAGCGGCATCCAGTTCCGCAGCCAGGCCATGGAGAACGGCGAGATGAAGGGCTACCAGGCTGACATCGGCCAGGGCTGGTGGGGCAAGCTCTACGAAGAACATGGCCGGGAACTGCTCACCAAGAACAACGGCGACCAGTACGTCAAACCCGATGAGTGGAACAAGTACGAAGTGATCGCCGAAGGCAATCACATTCGTTCGTTCATCAACGGCAAACCCT
>DAOMFV010000098.1:0-20350 GCA_035430005.1 Gemmatales bacterium | reverse complement strand
TGGTTCCTCTAGCCGTTTTACCCCTTTTAGGGAAGATACAAGTACCGTTACGACCACGCCACGATCCCCAGCTTGCCCTTGTGAAGATGGAGAATCCTGCTATAGACCGTCTCCAGTTTTCGCCTCATTGAATTTGGGCGAAATGGGGATGAAGCATGGACGCCGAACTGGCAATCAGCCAGATACTCGAAGACGAAGGACTGACCAGCGACCTGGACGAGGCCGAAGCTACCGCTCTGACCCAGTGGCTGGTCGGCGAAGTCAAGAACATCGCCAGCCATGCCGCTTCGGAAGAGGCAGGCTGGAAGCTGATCAAAGCCCGGAAACAACTCGCTCGAAAGATCGGTCATACGGTGGCGCTCTTTCGTGACGACGGCCCGGTGAAGGCCGGCCAATACGCCAAGCAGGAATATCTTCCCTGGCCGGCCTCTCCTCCGACGCAGATGAAGCCACTGCTCGAACAACTGCTTCGTTCAGTGAAGTAAAGGTCTCACAAGCAAGGATTGCTGATATGGCGCCCTGGATCGCAAAGCCACTCGCCCAATGGGCGATCAAACTGCTGAAGAAGCGCGTGGGTGGAGGATACCTGGCCAACTCGATCTGGCTCATGGTCTTCATCTGCTCCGGCTTCTCGGGCGGCTACTACGGCAATCACTTCTTCGAGAAGCTCTGGAAGTATCGCAAGCCCATCGTCGAAGCCATCGTCAAACATCTGCCGTTTGACATCGGCGGTGGCGGCTCGACACCTGTACCGGCTTCCTCAGGCAGTGTCGCCGTCTACTTCACCCAGCCGGGCGACAAGGCAATGGAACCTGGCAACATCGCCCAGAAGTTAGCAGGGTACATTGACCAGACCAAGGAGTCGATCGATGTCTGCGCGTTTGAGCTCGACAACAAGGTGATCGTCGATGCCCTCGTCAAGGCGGTGAATCGTGGCGTGCATGTTCGGCTTGTCACAGAAACCGATTACATCAATGAATCAGGCGTTACCGCTCTGAAGGCGGTGAACGTGCCGGTCGTTGATGATCAGCGTGACGGCGCCCTGATGCACAACAAATTCATGATCTTCGATCAAAAACGCCTATGGACCGGCTCGATGAACTTCACCGAGAACTGCGCCTACAAGAACAACAATCACGGACTCTACATCGAGAACGAGTTGCTGGCCCAGAACTACATCACCAAGTTCAAATGGATGTTCGAGAAGCATAAGTTTGGCGGGCTGCCCAGCAAGGAGGATCACATTCCCAATCCCAAGGTGACCCTGACGGACGGTACACCGGTCGAGAACTACTTCTCCACACATGATCGCCCAGCGAACTACGTGATGGACGTGCTGGGCAACACCAAGAAGTCAATCCACTTTATGGCGTTCAGCTTCACTCACGATGGGATCGGCCAGATCATGCTCGACAAAGCCAAGGCCGGCCTTGATGTGCAGGGTGTCTTCGAGAAGTCGCAGAGCACCGGCAGCCATTCGGAATACACCCGCATGCACGATGCCAAGCTGCCTGTCTATCTGGATGGTAACTCGCGTAACATGCACCACAAGGTGATCATCATCGATGGCGAGATCGTCGTCTGTGGTTCGTTTAATTTCAGCAAGAGCGCCAACGAATCGAACGATGAAAACCTCTTGATCATCTACAACAGGGCTGTCGCTGCCCAGTTTGAAGCGGAGTATCAAAAGGTTCTGGGCGTAGCCAAGGCAGCGCAGTCGACGCAGTAGTTCATTATTGAAAGCCAAACTTACTCTTGGGGTCAGTTGTACTCAACTGCCCTGCGGAACGTGCAACATCTTTCGCGAATTCGCAGGGGGCAGAGGAGTACCTCTGACCCCTCCCACGTTTACTCGACAGCCCTAAGCAAAGGTGCCTTGGTAAATCGTGGTATTCGTCGAATCAGTGATGGCGATCACCGTGCCGGCTTTGATGTCGAGAGTGGATAGATCGAGATGAAACTTGCCCGCCCCCGATTTGTTCGTCGTCAGTGTTCCGACCGAGACGCCATCAATCAGCACACTATAGACGGTCTTGGCTGCTGCACCGGTGAAATAGAGATTGAGCGAATGCTTGAGGGTATTGTAGCCCGCTGTGCCGGTTTGAGTCGACACCGAGCCGGTGAGAGTGGCCGAGAATATCACCTGCGTGAAGGTGCCAGTCAGATCGCCGACGGTCAGGACTGAATTGGCGTTCACCACAGCGGTGAGATCGGTCAGGGTGACCTTGCCGTTGCCAGTGGCATCCGTGGTGAGCGAACCGATGCTCACGCCATCGAGTTGGATATCGAGCGTGCTGCTGGCGGCGGCTCCCTTCACAGAAATCTTCAGAGAATTATTCCCAGCTAGGTACGAAGCAATACCGGTAGCTCCCGTGGCATTGGAAAGCGTGGCACTGTAGGTGGCATCAGCTCCACATTGTCCGCCTTTACCTTCGTGGGAAGAATTGTCATCGCTGGTTCGATGTGAAATGATCGCGTTGGAACTTTGCCGAGCCTCGAAAAACGAACCCAGGCTTGAACCCAGCAGATGGCTGTTGGGCAGATCGCGCGGGGTGAGTTCTTCCATGTTCAGCCGAGTTCGAGGCTGAATGTATCCTTGTCGAGGATGCTGCTTTGCACGTTGGGAAAACAGTTTTGTCAACCAGTGCATCATGATCGCTCCTTGTGAATGATCTGGCTGGTTGAGGAAGACCCGTAGCCATGATTTCGGAAAGTGGATGAATTGATCATCACCCCGGATCGAGAGGCATGCCTGTTGGTGATGACTCCTCATCATGACAAACGGAGGATCAGCCGTTCCCCGCGCGCAGGACTGCTTCTTTTGTTCATGAAACTGGTTTGGACTTATCTACTTGAGTTTATCCGGCGACTTTTGTTGTAATTGCGCCAGCAATTGCTGAGCCTCAGCATACTGCGGGCGTAGCTGTAGCGCCGCCCGAAGATGCTGAACAGCTTCCGCTTCATGCTTAAGCGCCTGCTGGCAAAGCGCCAGGTTGTAGTGTGAGAGCACCGGATCAGCGCCGTTCTGAAGAGCCTGTGCAAAATCGCCCTTTGCTCGAAGGTAGTCTTTTTGCAGAAAATAGACGTGGCCACGATTGAGTAACGCCGCTCCATACTTTGGCCGAACTTTCAGTGCTTTGTCATACTCGTGGACAGCCTGTTCTTTTTGATCAAGAGCCAGATGGGCGAGGCCCCGATTGTAATAGCACTCCGCCGAGGCCGGTGCCAGGGCGACGGCTACGCTGAACCAGCGCAGGGCTTCATCGTACCTTTGCAACTGGTATGAACAAATTCCCAGGTAATAGTTGGGCCAGAAGTCATCAGGCCGGGTATCGAGTGCCTGTTGAAACAGCAGGGACGCCTTCTCTATTTTTCCTGAACGCAACAATGATCGACCGAGGACGACTTGTTCCCACGCAGAGCCAGGGGATAGGCCCTCTTCGGCACCAATCGCATTCCCCTGAAGCAGGCGTCGCTGAAGCTCCAGAATGGTGGAAGCACCTAACAGTTGCTCAGCTTCACTCAAGATAGCCAGTTTTTGTGGCTTACTGCCCGTTCCCGACAATTCCAACCACAGGACAATAAAGTCGAACAAGGATATGCGTGTTTTGTCAGTCAGCCGTTCTCCATGATTGCCTGCGATCTGTTCCCTTTTCGCCCAAATAGCTTTGCAAGCAACATCAAGAGGATGCTGGCTCGTCGAACCTGTACCCGGCTTTTCGATCTCATAGTGCAGCTTTTCGGTGAGCTCGGTCAGGTTCTTGAGTGCTTGAGAACTACGAGCCTCAGTCATCCCTCGATTGAAGTCTTCTCTTAATCCGCTGAAGCCTGGCAGACCCTGCAAGCGTTCCTTGCCGTGGTTCAGCGTGTAAAGAGCTTCATGATAAAGCTGATTACGCAATTGTTCGCGACCATGCTTCAGGTCACTCTTGGCATTCTGCACACGGTCAAACAGCATGGCTGAGAGTATGACGACACCGGAGATCAGGGCTAAGACCATGCCCATGACTAGCGGGGCGTAGGGAGTTCGTCGCTTCCACTTCTGCCAACGCTCGCGCCAATTGCGATTGGGTACGCCCTGCAAGGGAAGGTGTTCCAGATGACAACGCAGGTCAGTGGCTAACTGGGCAGCTGACGGATACCGATCTCTGGGAACAGCCTGCATGGACTTCCGAATGATGTCGGAAAGGCCCATCCCGACTTCGGGATGCTTGATGTGAAGGGCAGGGGGCGAGGCATCGCCGGCTGCTTCACTTCCTGCCAGGGCGACATAAAGCAGCTTGCCAAGCGAGAACAGGTCTGACGCTGGTCCGACAGCTTCAGGCAGGGGCCGACCATTCTTAGCGGCATAGCAGGCGGCGGCATGTTCGGGCGACAGATACGCCGGCGTGCCGCCAAACCATTCGGGAGCGGTGTTGCCGGCTGTCAGTGGTTGCAGGGCCAGGTGGAAATCGAGCAACATCGGCTGGGCATCAGAGGTTAGGAGCACGTTCGAGGGCTTGATATCCAGGTGCACCAGGTCATGTTCATGAGCATATTGCAATCCATCAGCTAGGCAGGCGCCGATCAGGCATATCGCATCGGGATAGGAACACTGTGAGAGTTGTCTTCGGAAGCTGGAGTGGATGGCATTGCCCTGTTTGGCTTTGGGCTGCTTAGCATCTAGGATGCTCAAGATCGACTGGCCCGTTCGTTTGCTCAGCGGCATCTCTTTCAGCTTTTGCAGAATGTGTTCGAGAGTCGTTCCGCCCAGATAAGGCTGACACATGGCAATCAAGTTGCGGGCGGGGAACTCATAGATGGCGTGCAGCGGAATGATGTGGGTATGCTGTAACCGGGCCAGCGAGAGATGCTCTCGGGTCTTGCGCGGCGAGAGCTTGAGAACGACCGGGCGATCCGAGAGCGTTTGCTGCCTGGCCAGGTAGACTACGCCTAGCGCCCCGCGGCCCAGTTCGCTGACAAGCCGAAAATCGCCTAACGTTTCCCCCACTGAGGGAAACAGTGGAGCGACTGGATGGGACCCCATCAAACGATGGCAATCGAGCAGGACAGCCAACTCCTGCGACCATTGAGGAAACCGTGTTTCCAACTCATCGAGGTTGGCCTGCTCACCCCGATCCTGACGGATGCAGATCTCTTCGTAGATGATGCGGACAGCATCTTCAGAATTGGGATTCTCACCCAGTCGCTGGAGAAACACTTCCGCGGATGGGCAGGAGCCGTTCCGCCATTGAGCTGCCAACTCCCGACAGTGAACATCAACGGCATCATGTATCAGGGTCAGCGAGGTATCGCTCATGACGCTCCTCCCTGTTGCCCTTCCTGGTGCTTGGCGAGCTTCTGTGCCACGTTGCACAAGATGCGACGAACACTGCCTTCATGCAGACCCGTGCGGGCAGCGACATCGGCATTGACCGCGCCATCCCGTTTCATCTGCAGGATTTCTCGATGCTCCGGCGGGCAGAGTTGCATGATGTTGTCCCACAGGTCTTCTGCCTGGGCGAGATCGTCTGGTCGTGGGTCGTTGGCCAGCAGAGCGTTTTCCCAACCGCCCTGAGGATCGTGCCGTTCACGAGAAAGAGCTGTCTTATGCCGACGCAGACGATCAATGAAGCGATGCCTGGTGAGCTGAACGAGAAAGGCTTGAAGGTGCTGCACATCAGCGAAGCGCCATCCCGCTTCCCTGAATCCGTGGACGAGGTCAACCCAAACCGATTGGACGATGTCCATCGAATCGAACTTGGTTCGGAGCGAAGGCGTGAGGTTTCTCCTGACCACCATCCGTAGGTAGGGTTCGTACTTGATAAAGACTTCGGAAGCAGCAGCATCGTCGCCACTGACCAGTTTTTCCAGCAGTGTGCTCAATGGCTCGTTCATGTCTCAAGTTGTTGTGGCAGCAAACGCCATTCTTTCCACGTCTCTGTGTTCAACTGGTTGGCCTGCGCCTTGCGACGAAGGTACTCGTAGGTAATGCCGGCGGCTGCAACCCAGGTGGACAGGAATACCCACAGAACCGACGGTTCATACGATTCCAGGTTGGCGGCGAATGGCTCGACCAGGGTCTGAATCACCTGCTCGATCTCATCGAGGATTAACGAGGATTCATCGATATGAAGCCCCAGCTTCTCGGTCAGTCGACTCTCGGCGGAGGCCGGGGTGCCGGTACTGGAATCGGTTACCACACCACTGCTTTCGCCGGGAAGCAACGCATCCTGACTGTCGCCTGATGGTCGATCAAGGCGCTGAGCGATCCCTTGTCCCTCCAGGGTTTTCACCGAAGTGGAGGAAGCAGTCGGCAGCGCGATCAACCCTGAGCCTGTCGCAGGAGTAGTCAAGGACGGATTGAACGAAGGGGCCACTTCCATCGTTCGGTTCGTGGATGCAGGCACCACCACATCAACCAGATCTTTGGCCAGTGAATCGATGTTGGCTGCTTTAGGTCTCACCGCCACAGGCAGGTTATTGCCAACATTGGTCGAAACGACATTTCGGACGACGCTGCTGACATCATCGCTATCGGGAGAGAACATATTGGCTGCCTTGGCCTTGGCGCTGCTGACGGCCGGTTTGTAGGGCACAAGGGTAAAGTAGATCGTCTCGTGAAACTGCATTGCGCTGGGCTGATAGATGATCACCGCGAACATCGGCTTGTAGGCCAGCACCTGGGAAAGGCCCTCTGTTCCAAAGGCAGCATCTGCTACTTTGCCTTGCTCGGCATGACTGACAGCGTTGGTCGCAGGCATGCTAATCACCTTGTCATCATGATCCAGAACCTTGGCGTCTTCATTGGAACGAGCATCGGTCACCGTCACACACGCCTGGCCAACATCATTGGAAAGCGGTAACACCGAAGTAGCGCTGGGCAGGAAGCGATCTTCGAGAGCTTCGAGGCAAGGAAAATGCGAGTGCTTTCTGTTCTTGATGACCATTCTATTCTCCCTTTCCGCGGGCGCTGCCTTACGATCTCAGTCTCGATTGCTCATCGTGAAGTACATCAAAATCATAACCTATCCCACCCTCATTATGCACGATGGATTCTCAATTTTAGATGAAGCCCGGCTGGTATATTCGATTCCGATTCTGCTTGCTCCTCATTCTTTCACTATCAACGCAGAACAGACGATCCCCTCGAAATGGGATCGTCTTCGTTCTTCATCTTATCTTCAGCTTGCTACACCTCGGTTCGCAGAAGAGTGAGTTCGTTTCGCAAGACTTCGAGCAGGTTACCGGCAATACTGGCGGTGCGGAGTTGTGCAGCAGCCTGAATGGTGCCTGGTTGATAAGCAGCGGCCAAAGCGGCAGCAGCTGTCGTGTCTTGTAGGCAGTTGGCTGTGCTACCTGTATCTGAAGAAGATGTTGTTGACAGACTCTGTTGCCAGGATTGTAACAACGAAGCCACCGATGATTGCTGAGCGCTGCTCGCCAGGATCGATGCAAGAGCACTTGAGGCGGTCTTGCCGACTGCTGCTGCTGGTGTGGCGGCACGGGCTGGACCGGCACCGGTGCCGGCTGTGCCCTGAATATTCAACGACCAGGAATTGAGCGTGCCTTGATCAAGATAGGCACGATCCTGCACCACCAGTTCCCAGGTGCCGATGGCGTCTTTGCCGTTGAAGTTGGTTAGCGAAGTCTCCGGCTTGAAAGTTCCACTGAAGGGAGCAGCGCCGGCACTGATCGCTTTGGTGGCTGTGCTGTCAAAGACGGTATTTGAGTAGTTGTCGCCGGAGCCGCCTCGCCGGTTGGCGAGGGTTACGACTGCTCCGCTGGGGGAGATGAGATAGATGGCCAGATCGGAATCATAAGTATGCGAGATGTTGAGTTGCACGGTCAGCTTGCTGATGGCAATATCGCTTGGCACCGTGATCGTGGAATAGGTCGTGGTGTAGTCGTAGATGCCCAGCGGCAGATCGGTTGCGCTGTAGGTCGTCGTTGTGGACGTGGGTACCGGGGCGTTCGTAGTCAGCGAGTAATTGCTGTTCGTCGAGCCACTGACACCGGTCACCTTGACATAATAGCTGCCGGCGGCCAGGCCGCTCAGACTAATCTTCTCCTGATTGGTCGTGCCTGTCGATGAACCAAGCAGGGTGCCGCTGCTGTTGTAAAGGTAAAGACTGAGGTTGCCGTTGGCGTTAGTGAAGTCGATCTGAACCGAGTTTGCACTGGTGCCGGCGGCAACGGTGGTGAACTGATACCAGTCGACATCGGTGGAGGTGTGAATCGAGAGGTTTGACCAGGTTTGCGTTCCGCTGACCGAACCCAGGTTAGCTGCCGTGGCCTGGGTGTTGTCGGGTTCGTAGGCATCGCCAGTGATGGTTCCACCGGTGCTGCCCGAGAGATCACGCGCCACCAGATTCGCATAGGGAGACCCTCGTCCTGTTACCAGATCGTAGCCTGTCAAAGCCGAGTAGCCGTTGCTGCCAGTCGTCACATCATGAAAATCGCTTGCAGCGAGTGCGTAGAGCATGGGCAGCGTCTGCGTCGCACCGTTGAGTGTGCCAAGACCATTGATCACCCGCCCCTGGTTGGCGATGGCAAAGATCGCGGCCCACGCCGGTGCCGAGAAGCTGGTTCCACCCACTTGCTCCCACGGCGAGCTGTTGCCGTTGGCGTACGAATCATAGACAGCGACGCCGCTGTTGGGATCAGCATCGAACGAAACATCGGGGATGGTGCGCTTGGTGCTGCTCTGGGTAACTGAACTCTGGTAGGTGGGCTTGCTCTCGACCGTGCTGATGCCGCCGCCGCTGTAGCTCCAGCCTGATTCGCTGGAATAGGTGCCGCCACTTCCAAGCGTCAATCTGGTGCCGCCGACCGCAACGACATTCTTGGAAAACGCGGGATAGCCGCCGGGCTGACCGTTATCACCCGTGGAGGCGACAAAGGTAACGCCCTGGTGCCCTGAAGGAGTGGTAAAGACGCTGTCGTAGGAGGTTTCTCCGCTGAACTCGCTGCCACCCCAGCTCATCGAAACAACCGACACGCCGGAAATACTCTTCGCATAGGTAACGGCAGCCATCAGATCGGAGTAGGAGGCGGAGTTGGCTTCGACGAGAACGATGTTGGCCTTGGGCGCCAGGGCATGGGTCCATTCCACATCGAGGGCGATCTCGCCGCCCCAGCCGGTATCACCGGTGGGATAACTGGTGCCGCCATTCTGATTCAACTTGGTGAAGCTTGGCGGGTCAACGATGCCAAAAGCGGCATCGAACAGGTGCAGATCACTGGTGCTGAAACTGTTGCTGGTGCTGCTGACAAACTTGGGATTATCATAAGCATCGACGATGGCGATAGTCTGCCCGCTGCCATCGCCGGTAACTGATCCGAAGCTGATGGAGTTGAACCCGTATGCGGTGCGAATCTGGCTGGGGGCGAGGCCCACCGGGCCGCTGGAGCTGTACTGAGTCGCTCCAGAGAGGGGATTAAGGACGTAATCATAGGTAGCAGTGGCGGTGGGAACACAGCGATCTTCGAGGACTTCGAAGTGAATCTTCGCTTGGGGGCGTAAAGTTTTTGGCCGTGTCACTGACGGGGGGGATCCCCAGATTTTTGAGGATAACGAACGCAAGAGCTTCATGATGCCAACCTCAGCGATGACGAGCAACCGACGAAGCTCCGGTCGAGCTTGAAGTCGGCTTACGAACGGTGGTTGCTCTATCTAACGGAGAAACCTGCCGAAAGTGCGCGCTGAAGTCCAGAATATGTTGAAAATAGAACACGCCGCACTTTCCAGCTTTCACTGGTAGCACGGCGTGCTATTTCGTCTGGTCTAGCAGCGTTACTTCGCCGCGGTCTTCCGGAAGGCGGGATCGAGATCGAACCGATCCAGGTTCATGACCTTGGTCCAGGCTGACACAAAGTCGTTGACAAACTTCCCCTTGGCATCGTCACTGGCATAGACCTCGGCGATAGCCCGCAGTTGGGAGTTTGAACCAAAGACGAGATCTGCTCGGGTGCCGGTCCATTTGACTTCACCCGTCTTGCGATCCTTGCCTTCAAACACGCCCTCGGCATTACCTGATTTCTGCCAATCGGTGTTCATGTCGAGCAGATTGACGAAGAAGTCGTTGGTTAACGCGCCGGGTTGCCTGGTGAATACACCATGCTTGGAGTGGCCGGTGTTGGTGTTGAGGGCTCGCAGGCCGCCAACGAGGACGGTCATCTCCGGAGCAGAGAGTTTTAGCTTGAAGGCACGATCAACGAGCAGTTCCTCCGCCGAGCGGGCCAGGCCGGGACGTAGGTAGTTGCGGAAGCCATCAGCATTGGGTTCCAGCACAGCGAACGATTCGACGTCGGTCATCTCCTGCGTCGCATCGGTACGGCCCGGCTTGAAAGGAACTGTAACCTCATGCCCGGCCTTCTTGGCCCCAGATTCCACGCCGGCACACCCGCCCAGCACGATCAGATCGGCCAACGACACCTTTTTGCCGCCTGCCTGGTTGAACTCCTGCTGAATCTTCTCAAGGGCGGTGATCACCCTGGCGACTTCAGCAGGCTGGTTGACTTCCCAATCCTTCTGGGGAGCCAGGCGAAGGCGAGCGCCGTTGGCGCCGCCACGATTATCGGTACCACGGAAGGTGGAAGCTGACGCCCATGCTGTGGAGACCAGATCAGAAACGGGAATCCCCGAAGCGAGAATCTTGTTCTTGAGACTGGCGATGTCCTGATCGTCAACCAGCGGATGATTGACATCGGGCACCGGGTCCTGCCAGAGTTGTGCGGGAGGAACGGTTGGCCCCAGGAGGCGCGAGACAGGACCCATATCGCGGTGAGTCAGCTTGTACCAGGCTTTGGCGAATGCCTCGTCGAGCTGATCAGGATGCTCATAGAAGCGTTTGGCGATCTTGAAATACTCCGGATCCATCTTCAGAGCCATGTCTGTCGTAAACATGATGGGAGCATGCGACTTCGACTTGTCATGAGAATCAGGCACCAGTCCTTTGGCATTTTCGTCCGTTGGTGTCCACTGCCAGGCACCAGCGGGACTCTTGTTCAGTTTCCATTCAAACCGGAAGAGATTGTCGAAATAGCCGTGCGACCACTTTGTTGGTGTAGTTGTCCAGGCACCTTCGAGGCCGCTGGTGATGGTGTCTTTGCCATTGCCTTTGCCAAACTTGTTCATCCAGCCGAAGCCTTGCAGCTCGATCCCCGCTGCTTCGGGATCAGGGCCGACGTTCTTGTCCGGGTTGGCTGCACCGTGAGCTTTGCCGAACGTATGCCCGCCGGCAATCAGGGCGACGGTTTCTTCATCGTTCATCGCCATGCGGCCGAAGGTCTCACGAATGTCCTTGGCGGCGGCCAGAGGATCGGGCTTACCGTTGGGACCTTCGGGATTGACATAGATCAAACCCATCTGCACCGCTGCCAAAGGCTTCTCGAGCTTCCTGCCGGCAGAATAGCGACTATCGCCCAGCCACTTCGTCTCGGGGCCCCAGTTGATGTCTTCCTGTGGTTCCCACACATCCTCACGACCGCCAGCAAAGCCAAAGGTCTTGAAGCCCATCGATTCGAGAGCACAGTTTCCGGTGAGGATCATCAAATCGGCCCAGGAAAGCGACTTGCCGTACTTCTGTTTGATCGGCCAAAGCAGTCGGCGGGCCTTATCGAGGTTGGCGTTGTCGGGCCAACTGTTTAGCGGAGCGAATCGCTGCGTGCCGTACCGAGCGCCGCCCCGGCCATCGGTGACACGATAGGTTCCCGCACTGTGCCAGGCCATGCGAATAAAGAACGGGCCATAGTGGCCATAATCAGCAGGCCACCAATCCTGCGAGGTGGTCATCAGCTTGAAGATATCCTTCTTCACCGCTTCAATGTCGAGCTTCTTGAACTCTTCGGCGTAGTTGAAGTTCGGCCCCATCGGGTTGCCTGCTGGAGCGTTTTGATTGAGAACCTTGAGGTTGAGCTGGTTCGGCCACCAGTCTCGATTGGTGAAGAACTCGGTGGTGTTGCCTTGTGGAGGAGCCTTGTCTTGAGCGCCGGGCGTGGTCTTAACGCTGATCGTCGCGCCAGTTACGGGGCATTTGCCCCCCTGAGCCATCGCTGCCGTCTTGTCGCCATGCGGACTCAAGGCAGGGGCCTCTTGGCCATACACCGACGAAGCGATACACAATGCTGCCACGCTGGTGGTGATGCGGGCCGAAAAGCGAGGTGTCTTGCGAGTTGTCATCATGCTTCTCCCTGAGTTAGAGATGTTGCAGTGGAGCACAGGCTGATAGCGAGACCTTTATGCCCCAAACCGTCAGAAGATTAGTATCAGGTAATTTGCTGCCGCGTCCAATGCATTGCAAGGATAGTTGTCATGCGTAGAATGCATGATGATACGAGATAGACTCCTCCCCTTGACCTAAGGGGAGGCCGGGTGGGGTTTGTGCTGGCAGGAAAGTGAATGCCTTTAAGATCAAGCTGACAAGACCCCCTCTAACTCCCCCTTGGCAAGGGGGAGAATCAAACCATCGTGGGAGTCATCGCCTTGGAAATGGAACAACTCCGTCACTTCCTGAAAGTAGCTGAATTGGAGAACTTCACCCGTGCCGCCGAGCAGGTGGAGTTGACGCAGTCGTCGCTCAGCCGCTCCATCGCCCGGCTCGAAGAGGAACTGGGCCAGCCGCTCTTCGATCGGCAGTCCCGCAAGGTCGTGCTCAACGATGCCGGCCGGCTGCTTCTCGATCATGCCCGTAACATCATCATAATGGCCGAGGACGCCAAAGCCGAAATCGGCGACGATGGCCAATCGGGCAAGATCCGCGTGGCTGCGATTCCTACTATCGCTCCCTACTTTCTCCCCGAGTGCCTGAAGTCCTTCCGTGATCACTACCCGCAGGCTCAGGTGATTGTCCACGAAGACACGACCGAGAATCTACTCAAGAAAATTGCAGATGGAGAAGTGGACATCGCCATTGCAGCGCTACCCATCGTCGCCAAGCACGTTGACGTGGTGCCTCTTTTCGATGAAGAACTTCTGCTGGTCACCAGCAAGGATCATCCGCTCGCCCGGAAGAAGGCCGTGCGGGCCGCCGACATTGAAGAACTTCCGTTCGTGCTGCTTGGCGAGGCCCACTGCCTTTCCGACAACGTCATCAGCTTCTGCCGGCAGAAATCGTTCCATCCCGTCTCGGTCGAACGGACCTGCCAGCTTTCGATGATCCAGGAACTCGTCGCCCTCGGCCACGGCATCAGCCTGGTACCTGCCATGGCCAGTGCGCGAGATGACAGCAAGTCCCGTGTCTATCGATCTCTCACGGGGCCAAAACCTACTCGAACCATAGCGATGGTTTCAAATCCGTACCGCTTCCACAGCCAGCTTGTGCGCCGCTTTCAGGAGCATTTGAAACTGGTACGATGATATAGGGGATCTTGTTGGACTGGAATTTGGCAAGATCACGACGCATAAGACGTGTTTCGATATCACTTTTAGTCAAATAGCGGCGGGTGGAATCGAACCACCGACACGTGGCTTATGAAGCCACTGCTCTAACCCCTGAGCTACGCCGCCTTGGCATACCAGCCCGACGCGCTAGTGAGGGAATTCGCGATTGCGCAGCGTGTTCCCTCGCTAGCGCGTCGAGCTGGTAAGAGGCCCCTCCCGGATTCGAACCGGGGGTGACGGTTTTGCAAACCGTTGCCTTAGCCACTTGGCGAAGGGGCCCTATGCGAGTTGTTTAGATAGCTATTTCGCTGGGTGAAGTCAATTGCTCATTGGAAGACCTGTCCATCTTGCCAATGCTTCGTTTCACCAGATTCGACACTTTCGAGTTCGAGCGGGTTCGCTACAAACGATTCGCAAATCGAAAGGCTTTTCAAGTGAACCGAGGCAAGGATTCACCCCTCTTATTGTCAGTTGGGTAGCGTCATCGGGATACGGCATCCCATAGAATACCGAGTGTAGGGTTGATAGCGGCAAGAGGGGCAATCTGAGAATCGACATCTTGTTGCCGAGGGCAAGGCTAAGCGGTACACTTTTAGGACATGGTGGGAGTAGCTCAACTGGTTAGAGCGCCAGATTGTGGTTCTGGATGTTGGGGGTTCAAGTCCCCTCTCTCACCCTCAAGGAGCCAGGAGCCAGAATTATACAGGCTCTTGATGCATATTCCGGTTCAAAGTGATGTAATACAGGTAAGCGATAGTTCGCTTACCTGTATTCGTTTTCGCGGCTTCTATCCTTAGCTCCTGTATGCCTCGCCTTTATCTGGATAACAACAGTACCACGCCAATGCTGCCTGAAGTGGCGGAGGCTATGGCTCGTGCGCCTGCGGGCAACCCTGCCAGTGCTCACCGTTTTGGCGCTGCCGCTCGTTTGGCCCTTGATACTGCTCGTGACATCATTGCTGATTGTCTTGTCTGCCATCCCGATGAAGTCGTCTTTACCAGCGACGCTACCGAAGCTAACAACCTCGCTGTCTTTGGTCTGGCTGAGTTTAACAGCAGTGATGAATCCAACCCAATTGAATCGCCCAAGATCCTTGTCTCTGATATTGAGCACCCCTCGGTTCTCGAACCGTGTAGGCATCTCGCCCAAGGGCGATTCAAGCTGATTGAACTGCCTGTCGATTCTCAGGGTCACGCTCAACCTATTCCACAACCAGCAGTGGGGAGTCTGGTCGCTCTCCAACTTGCCAACCATGAAACCGGTGTGGTGCAGGACATTGCCACGCTTCGCCGTCGCTACGAGTTGTCCGCTTTTCACACTGACGCCACCCAAGCTGTTGGGAAGATTCCTATCCGCTTTCACGACCTTGGCGTCAGCACGCTGGCCTGCTCCGCCCATAAATTCCATGGCCCGCAGGGTATTGGGGTGTTGATCGTTAATCGATGTGTTCAACTGAAGCCTCGCACTTTTGGCGGGCATCAGCAACTAGGCCGCCGACCTGGCACCGAACCCGTTGCTCTTGCTGTCGGCATGGCTACCGCCCTCAAACTCGCCTGTAAGGAAATGAATGAACGCAGGGATCGCTGCATTCAACTACGCCGACTCTTCCTTGATCATCTGACCTCACGAAAGATACACTTCGTTATCAATGGCGATCCGGAGCATGGATTGTCCCACACACTGAACCTGGCCTTTCCCAGCTGTGCCAGCGAGTTGTTGTTCATTCGACTCGACTTGGCCGGCATCGACTGTTCGACCGGTTCCGCCTGTTCCAGCGGTTCGCTGCTCCCTTCACCGGTACTGCAAGCCATGAAAGTCAGCGATGAAGTACTGACTTCCTCAATGAGGTTCAGCCTCAGTCATTTGCTGAGTGATGAAGATGTCATCGAAGCTGCGGAGCGGATAGCTCGTGAAGTAATGGCGTTGCGATCCCGACCATAGACTAGGTCCAGGCCCCGAACTCAGGCCCATACTTGATCAGCCCCTTTGGAGGCAAACCATCGGGCTTCAGTTCCAGGATCATAAACGATTCATCGGCATCGTACTCATTAGTGTATCCCAGTGGCTTGGCTGCCTGAAACCCAAAGCGTGGGTAGTAATGAGAGTGTCCCAGCACCACAACATATCCGGCTCCGGTGGCTTTGGCGAAGGAAAGGCCTTCTTCAACCAGCATGCTGCCGATGCCAAGGCTTTGAAAGTCAGGGACCACCGCCACTGGAGCCAGCCCCAACCCGCCGGCTTTGCCATCGACGGTAACTGGGCTAAAAGCAATGTAGCCAACGATCATACCCTGCTCTTCAGCCACCAGACTGATGGAGAGGTGTCCATTATGACGCAGTGCCTTTACTACTTCAGCCTCCTCCGCAGTAGGGAACGAGGTAGCTAACACCTCTGCAATAGCAGGAACGTCCATCGGAAGCTCAGGGCGAAAGGTAGGCATAGCTATTCCTCCGGTGACATAGTGACGCCCCTTGTGCAAGAATACAAGCCTCTATTTTCGTTTTTGTCAATCCTCACGCTGCCATGTCTAGCGAATCTGCTACGAACACGTTCAAAAAGAAACAATAGAGTCGATCTTTTGCGCGCAAGCTCTCGAACTTCAGCCGTCTCGAGGTTAGACTGTAGTGTGTCTCCCGAGGTACTCTTCATGACTCTCCGCCACTGGTTCCTTTCGCTGTGTATGTTTACCGGGATAGGCATCCTGGTGACCGTAACGACTGCGCAAGATGCGCCAGTGCCGCCGCTACCCAAGCTGCCGATGCCGGGCAAGGACGAACCGGAGAAGGGCATTCAGGTAGAGAACCGTGGACCCGTACACGAAGCTTTCGCCAATCCGGGCGCTCCGGTGCGGGGCAAGGAAGGGAGCTTTGCAGACAAGGCGCCGCCGCCTCCCGTGCCTGAACTACCTCCCGAGGAAAAGCCTTCAGGCGAGAACGTGCAGTGGATCTCAGGCTACTGGCAATGGGATCTGGAAAAGAAGGACTTCATCTGGGTCAGCGGGTTTTGGCGTAACACGCCTCCCGGTCGCGCCTGGACTCCCGGTGAATGGCGGGTCGAAAACGGTCAGCATCGCTATATCCCCGGCTTCTGGCGGCCTTCCAACGAGAATAGCCGACGTATCGATCTGCCCGAACCGCCCAAGTCAGTAGAGAACGGGCCCAATGTTCCGGCACCGCACAAAGATGCTATCTGGATCCCCGGTCACTGGGTGCATCGCCACGAGAACTATGCCTGGCAGCCCGGTTACTGGGGTGAAGTCGAACCGAACATGATGTGGACACCCCCTCAGTACAACTACACGGGCAGTGGTTACTGCTACACGCCTGGCTACTGGGATTACACTTTTGAAGATCGCGGACTGTTGTATGCGCCAGTCTATTTCACCGAGCCTCTTTGGCTGAATGCCGGTTGGCGTTTCTGCCCGAGCTTTGGGGTCAGCATCGGCTTTGGGGGCGGCTGGGGTTGGGGCTGGGGCGGGTTCTACGATTCGCTCTTCATTGGCCCAGGCTGTGGCAGCTTCTGGTTCGGTGGTTTCTGGGGCCCCACCTGTTGGGGTGCCGGCTTCCGACCCTGGTGCTGGGGTGGTGGTAATGGCTTTCACAACCACTGTTACAACCATTACAACTGGCTGAACAGAAACAATCCCAATTGGCACGCCGGCAATCAAGCTAAGTTTGCAGCTCGCAACTTTGGCGCTATCCCCGGTGCAGGCCAACATCTGACAGGCAACCAGTTTGCCAATGGCAAATCGAATATCAACCCCAATACCATCAGCGCAGCCAGGAACTTTGCTTCCAAAGTCGGCGGCGAAAAGATGGGACAACAGGTGGGTGATAGCATCGCCAAGGGCCAGGCTATTCAACAGGCCAACACCGCTCTCAAGCAATCTGGCAGCATGAATGTCGTTCAGCCTGCCAATCAAGTTCTCAAGAATCAGGCGCTCGCTCAGCGGCTACCTTCTCCCTCGTCGGTAACCTCCAAATCGACCGATATGGGTGCCAACGTGCGCTCCGCTGCCCTCAGTAGCGTCGGCAGCAATAGCATGAAGACCAGCCTCGATTCGACTCGTTCCTTTTCCAATCGACCGAGCCTTGCCTCAAACAACCAGGATATGGCGATGCGAAACAGCATCAATAATGCCATCCGCCAGACGCCTGCCGGTTCGTTCTCGAAAATGGATTCGGCCCGAGTGCTGCCTAGCGGTTCAACGTCGGGGATGACTCGCAGTTTGAACAGCGGCTCAGGACTGAATAATAGCAGCGCTTTGCAGGGGTCACGAAGCTTCAGCAGCAACCCTAATCTGGGTAGCAGCAATTTCAGCGGCGGCTCTCGTTCCTTCAGCCCGCCCAGCATGGGTTCAAGTAACATGGGCAGCCGTGGCAGTTTTAGTGGCGGCAGCAGCATGGGTGGATCCCGGGGCGGGATGGGTGGTGGTTTTGGCGGCGGCGGTGGTGGTTCCCGTGGAGGTGGAGGCGGGAAGAAGTAGCAACTTCGAGCACGGGCGATCACTCCATCTATCAGTTCATCACAACAACACCCCAGCCACTTTTGCTGGGGTGTTCGCCTGCAAACACCTACAACAGTTCCTATGGAACATTGGCCCGGCAAACCGTATCCTCTTGGCGCCACCTTCGATGGATGGGGCACCAACTTCGCCCTCTTCTCGGAATGCGCCACCTCTGTTGATCTCTGCTTCTATGACGAGCCGGACGATGGCGTTGAATCAGTTCGATTGACTATCCGTCAGCACACGGCTCACGTCTGGCATGTTTACGTGCCTGGCATCAAACCCGGCCAGCTTTATGGCTACCGTGTTGGTGGACCCTACGAGCCGCTGAAAGGTCTGCGCTGCAACCCCCACAAACTCTTGCTCGATCCCTACGCCAGGGCCATCGTCGGCAACGTGAAGTATGGCACAGCCCTCTATGGCTTTGTCAAAGACCATCCTGATGCTGATCTCTCGATGAGCATTGAAGACAGTGCTGCCTCAATGCCAAAGAGCCTGGTCATCGATACCTTTTTCGAATGGGGACACGACAAGCCGTTGCGCATTCCCTGGCATCAGACTGTCATCTATGAAGCCCATGTCAAGGGATTGACTCAACAACACCCCGAAATACCACTTGAGTTAAGAGGCACCTATTCCGGACTGGCTCATCCGGCGATCATGAAGCACCTCTGGTCTCTCGGCGTGACAGCTATCGAACTGCTGCCTATTCAGCACTACGTCGATGAGCCGGCTCTTAGTGAGAGGGGGTTGGTGAACTACTGGGGCTACAACACCATTGGCTTCTTCGCTCCCATGGCCCGCTATGCCCAGAACGGCGGCGGCAGGCAAGGCGAACAGGTCCGTGAGTTCAAGCACATGGTGAAGGAGCTACATCGGGCAGGCATTGAGGTCATTCTCGACGTAGTCTATAATCACACGGCTGAAAGCAATCAGATTGGCCCGACATTGTCCTTTCGAGGCATCGATAATCGCAGCTACTATCGCCTGAACCTGGAGGAACCCCGTAAGTACCTCGATTACTCCGGCTGTGGCAACACTCCGAATCTCGTTCATCCCCGCACCATGCAGCTGGTTATGGACAGCTTGCGCTATTGGGTGACCGAAATGCATGTCGATGGGTTCCGCTTCGATTTAGCTCCGGCACTGGCTCGTGGCCTGAAAGGCATCAGCCGTCTGAGCGCCTTCTTTGACATTGTGTTGCAGGATCCGATCATTTCTCAAGTCAAGCTCATCGCCGAACCATGGGACCTGGGCGTGGATGGCTACCAGGTAGGTGATTTTCCCAATCTGTGGGCTGAGTGGAATGGAAAATACCGTGACTGTATCCGCCGTTTCTGGCGTGGGGAGCCGGGGCAGGTTTCCGAACTGGCGCAACGTCTCACCGGTTCCAGCGACCTCTATGAAGCGCATGGCAAGCGGCCCTATGCCAGCGTCAACTTCGTAACCTGCCATGACGGCTTCACTTTGCACGATCTGGTTTCATTCAACCACAAGCACAACGAAGCCAACGGCGAGCAGAACCAGGATGGCAATAATCACAACCTTTCGTGGAACATGGGGGTCGAAGGGTTACTCGCTCCGCCTGAAGTACAGGCTATGCGGGAAAAGATGGAACGGAACTTCCTGGTCACCCTGATGTTATCCCAGGGTGCCCCCATGCTTTGTGCCGGGGATGAGTTCAGCCGCACTCAACAGGGTAACAACAATGCTTACTGCCAGGACAACCCGCTTTCCTGGATCGATTGGAAAATCAGCGAGTCGGGTCAGGAATTGCTCAACTTCCTCAAGGGGCTGAATTATTTCTATCACCAACATCCCTCCTTTCGTCGACAACATTTCTTTCAGGAGCGCCCCATTCGCAACGGCAAAGCAGGACTCACCTGGCTGCGCTGGGACGGCGTGCCTCTCAACAACGATGATTGGAACAATCCCTGGACCAAATGTTTCGGCATGTTGATGGACGGTGATCACTTCAGCGAATTCGATGATCATGGTCATCCGCTTCGGGATGATTCCATGCTACTCCTTTTCAATGCCGTTGAGTCTGGATTGCCCTTCCGTCTGCCGGAGCATGGTGTCGAAACCGAATGGGAACTGGTGCTCGATACCCGATACCCCCGACTTCTGGAGCCGCGACCCCGGCATGAACTGAATAGCATCTACCTTCTCGAAGCCCATTCGACGGCGCTCTTCCGGCTGGTCAAACGAGAAGGTGACGGTCTTGTAGAAGTGCCTGAGAAAGAATCACTATCGAAGAAATGACGAAGTCAGTGAAGTGACACAGCGACCATTGCTGGTAAAGAGTGAACCCCGTAAACTTGATGATGTCTTGATAGTCATGCCGCCCTAGCTCAGCGGTAGAGCACCGCTTTCGTAAAGCGGGGGTCGTGGGTTCAAATCCCACGGGCGGCTTTTGTTATAACCTGTTACGCCGAAAGAAGTTCCTCTTACCTCTCGATGGTCGAGAGTGCGGCCTG
>DAOMFV010000097.1:312-20645 GCA_035430005.1 Gemmatales bacterium | reverse complement strand
TTCACTGGCCGGCTCCGGAATCTATGCAGATTGAAGAGGGCAACCTTTACTGGTATGCCTTCCCGGATGAATTGCAGATCGATGGCAGGCTTAAACCCTCGGCAGGTCTCGGCAAGAATGTTTGTGCGTTGACGGTATCCAACGAACATGCCTTGCGTCTTCTACAATCCAAGCCCTTACAAATTGATGGCGGGCCACTTTCCGGCCTGAACCGAAAGCTAGGCGGAGCAACTGTGTTCAAGATGGCCGGCCTGGTGGAGACTGCTGAACCCTGGGTAGACTACATCCTGCAAAACCCCGAGATGAAGGAGATGCAGAAGCACGCCAAGGACGTGCGCACCATCATGCAATCACTCAAGCTGTTCCATACCTACAGCAGCGCGACCTACCTGGAGAACCGGGCTATGGTCACGCACAGCGAGTGGCACCTCAAGGACGTTCCCTAACGGCCCTGCACGACAGGATTGCGGAGAAGTCCGAGTCCTTCGATTTCCACTTCCACAACGTCGCCGGGCTTCATGTAGACCGGCGGCTTGCGGGCATCTCCCACTCCTGGAGGGGTACCGGTGAAGATCAAATCACCGGGAGCCAGGGTGAACACCTGTGAAATGTAGGCGACCAGTTTCGGAATCGAGAAGATCAACTGGCTTGTATTGGAGTTCTGCATCACTTCGCCATTGAGCCGCAGTCGAATGGGAAGTTGATGTGGGTCCTTTACTTCATCAGCGGTAATGAACTCCGGCCCCGTCGGGGCGAAGGTGTCAAACGTCTTGCCGCACAACCACTGCTTGCCGTCCTTCTCTTTCTGCCAGTCGCGGGCAGAGACATCGTGGCCGACCATATAACCTGCGACATGGGCCATGCCATTGGCTTCGTTGATCATGCGACCACCCTGCCCTATGACGACGACTAACTCCGCTTCGTAGTCCACCTTTGTGCTCACCGTGGGCAATTCAATCGGCTGGCCATGCCCGGTGAGTGTGGTGACGAACTTGCTGAAGACTACCGGTTCCCGGGGAGGCTGCAGATTCTGCTCTTTCGCATGATCGCTGTAGTTGAGGCCAATGCAGACGATCTTTTGAGGATCGAGAATAGGTGCATGGTAGTTGGCCCCTTTGACGGGATGCGTCTTGGCTCCTGACCGCTTGCTCACCTCTTCGAGTTTGGTGAAGAGGGACTTGCCGCCAGCAACCCATTCCCGCACCGAATTGGGTAGGCTGCCGTCGGTAGCATTGATATCGATGTAGTGATCGCCCTGGCGAACAACCGCACGGGGACCTTGAGGAGTCTGAAGGGTGGCGAATCGCATGGGTGAACCTGATTGGCTTAAGGAGTATCGCTTATGTTAGGTGCAGAGACTAGGATGTGAATAGGCAAGCCCTCAACAAGGAACCGATCAGTGTCAGCAGTACTTCTCTATTTCTGCCCTGTGGATCATTGTTGTCTTGACCAGTGGAATACATGGGCAGAGTCCGTGGTGCAGGCACTTCTGTGGGTTCCTTCAGACGAAGAAGTCAAGCCATTTCCAGCTGTAAGGATCAGCAATAGCCCAGTATTCACTTACGACGGGCAATTAACTCCAATTGCCACGTTGAGCAAAGAGACAACCATTGAACCTAGTGCCATTGAGGTTCGACATTGGAGTACCATTGTCTATTATTCCGCAGTAGCCATTGTTATCGGAGAAGATATTGACGTAACAGAAGTGAAGAAGCGTCTTTGCCACCTTCAATTGTTGAATCAGCATTTGAATGGTTTCGATCTCAAGGGCATCAAACTGGCACTTTATCATCATTGCGCCATCCTTGATTTGAAATTCAGGCAATTCATCAACAGGGGAGGTTTCATGGTTTACTTGACAGGCTGGTATCAAGAAGATCCGGAAGAGCAGAAATGGGTTCTTCAACGTGAACCAAAGCCTGTTTACGATGTTTGTGTAATTCAGCCCAATGACGACAGCCGTGACTACGAGATATGGTCTAATAGCAACGGCAATAATCTTATTGCCATTAGCTTGGCAAGCAGTTTTATCGATGCGCTCATCTCAGTATTCCATGAGAATGATGACTTGCAGCCATTTCTCGGTAAGTGGAAAATCAAAGAGCCAATGATTACATTCAATAGAAACCACACTGATGATACTTTTAGCTGCACTTACAATCTGCCCTTATTTGATGTACCACTGGATTGGCTGGCGGTTCTGATTTAGATACACGTGGGTTTGCACACACGGCTATTCACATATCGTCACTCCGCATTCCTTGGGTACTCATTGGAAACAAAGCCTTTTGATCTATCAACCCCTCGGCTGTCCAAGGTAACCGTCGTGACGTAATGCCGATCTCGACTTCCTTGTTATTCTTCAGTTGCTCCAACGCAGACTCGCTCGCCCAAATATGATTGAGCTCCAGAGTGTTCGGAATGATCGCCAGCTTCACTTTAGCAAGGTCAGGCTGCCAGCAGGTAAGCAGTCCCTGATCGATGCATTCGCGGTCACTGGGAAGATCAATCGGTATCTTGGATCGCAGCAGGCAACACGAGGTCAAGCAGTTCATATCAGACTTGTGTTTATCGATCTTCTTGACCATCCGTGCCGTGGTCAGATCTGCAATGCCGACCCCCGTGGCATTGCCTTCAGATTCCTCACTGAGATCGAGCAGGCAGATACGTGTGATGTTGGGTTTCAATAGATCAGGCACACCTTCAAGCATCTGGCGGCCCAGCACATTGACATCCATCCCGGTGCCAGAGTAGTTCTTGCCACACTCGCCGATGATGAGCAGATCAAGCTGCTGAAAGGGCAACTGCGCCATCCAGGCTCGGGCCAGGGAAAGAAGCCCCGGTTCTTTCACCAGCAGATCGTCCCGGTCGATCAGTTCGATGCACCCCGGCTCATCATCGGCATTTTCGACGATGGCCAGGCCGGCGAGAAATTTCGTCTTTTCGAGGACGACCTTTGCCGACTGAGGAATAAAGTCACGCAGGCCTCGCACACCATAGACATGATGCACCGACGCTCCCGCCTGCTTGCCCAGCCCGATGACCAGCATCTTGACGATGCCACTTTCATAGGCGCCCTGAAAATCGGTATGGGGCTTAACACGAGAGACCGTTACCACACCATCCGCTGCCAAGGCGTTCTTATCCCAATAGACAGGAATGCCCGATTCATTGACGCCTAGTTGTGTCACGTCCATATCGGTCTTCACCGGTACGCCCAAGGCAGTCTCATGGACGCCATAGTGACCAAGCAAATCCTTCTGGCCCTCGGCGGTTGCGCCACCGTGTGACCCCATCGCTGCGACGACAAATGGGAGATGTCCCATTGCCTTCAAGGTCTGAATCATCGCCCGAACATACTCGGCCAGATGCGTGATGCCCCGGCTGCCAACCGCAACAGCAATACAGCTTTCGGCTGGTAACTGTTGCAGCCTTTTCGATTGAGATACTTCCTGCTTCACCTTCTGGGCAATGTTCTTCACCAGAGGTTGCTTGCGATGTTGCCTGACCGGATAGATGGCAATTTGATCAACTCTCGAGGCAGGCATAACCGTTCCCTTTTTGCTGGCTGCAAGTCATCGACAATCCCACGCTTTGGCTACTATACTCTTCTTCATGCAGATTGAAACCTACGAACAGGCCGTCGCCTTCTGGAATAGCCGAATCAACTACGAAAAGATCGGCATGCCTCAGGACATTGGCGCGCTTAAGCTCGATCGGATTAGGTTGCTACTCAAGTTATTGGGCAACCCGCATGAATCCTATCGCATCGTTCATGTGACCGGCACCAAGGGCAAAGGCTCCACAGCTACGATGATCGCCAGTGTACTACAGGCCGCTGGATACCGTACTGGCTTGTACACATCACCACACCTGGTCCATGTTGAAGAACGAGCACAGGTCAAAGGTCACCCGATTGATCGACATGCGATAACAATATGCATGAATCAGGTCGCCCAGGCTTGCTTTGAAGTCGAGCGACTCGGCGAAATGCCCCCAACCTTTTTTGAGATCATCACTGCTGTAGGAATGCTCCACTTTGCTCAGCAGAAGGTAGACTTTGCTGTACTTGAGGTCGGCATGGGTGGCCAGTTCGATGCAACGAATGTTGTGGACCCTCTCGTTTCAGTCATTACCAGCATCAGCCTCGATCATGTCGAGCATCTGGGGGCGACCCTGGAACGTATCGCTTTTGAGAAGGCGGGCATCATCAAAGAAAATCGCCCCGTCGTTTCCGGGGTACGTGAGGATAGCCCTGCTCAAGTCATTCACCAAGCTGCTGAAAGCAGACATTCCAAGGTCTATCGATTAGGTGTTGACTTTGATCATCACTGGCAGTCAGGCGACATGACCACGACGACGATGCCCCAGGTGCAGTGGTTTCACGGTAAACAACACTCTCCCTGGTATCCCTTGGGCATGTGGGGCCGGCATCAGGCCGATAACGCCGCACTGGCCATACAAACGGTACATCTGCTTCGGGAGCAGTACATCAAGATCAGCGAAGAAGCGCTGGCAGAAGGCTTAAGCTCTGCTGTCATCCCAGGCCGGCTTGAAGTGATCCAACAATCGCCTTGGCTGGTTGTGGACGCCGCTCACAACGAGCGTTCCATTCAGGTCTTACTTGAGAGCCTGGCAACCGTGCCTGCCGAGAAACGACACGTTCTCTTTGCTGTTTCCAAAGACAAGCAGATTCGAGAGATGCTGCAACAACTACTCCATCAATGTGACAGCATCCTGTTCACACGCTATAGCAGCAGCAGCCGGGGGGCCGATCCCAACCATCTATTAGAAATATGGCACACCCTTGGAGGGCACGGCGGAAAAGTGATCGAACCTGCTCGCCTAGCATGGCAGGCGCTGATCCAACAAGCCAGCACAAACGATCTCATTTGTGCAACAGGATCGGTCTTTCTTGTTGGGGAAATACGTCAACTCTACCGAAAGAATGAGTAAGACGTACCGAACCTTCAGCGACGATCCAGTCTCTATCCTGCGGAGCAAAAGAAGCCCCGAAGCGACTTGTTTTATAGAGAAAGTCTCGTATCTTTTCGACTGACACAACAGGGGACGTAGCTCAACTGGCAGAGCAGTAGACTTTTAATCTATAGGTTCAGGGTTCGAGTCCCTGCGTCCCCATGAAATGTCCCACCCCGGAGAGGTGGCTGAGTGGTTTAAAGCACGGCTTTGCTAAAGCCGCGTGGGAGCAATCCTACCGTGGGTTCGAATCCCGCCCTCTCCGCTGACTTGTATGCCTATGTGATCTAACTACTAGACACATGGGCAGTTGCATTTCTGGGTCATCCTCAGAACCCCCAATTTGTGGCAGTGTTTGTGGCGTTTTGTAGCGGGGGATTCTCTGAGGATGCAATGCGCAGGACTTCCAAGTCGTTTCGTATCGGGAAGGTTCAAGGCTATTTGAGAGGAGTTGTCTGGTACCTTTGCTACCATGAGCAAGGAAAGCGGCAGCGACCACGTGTAGGAGAAGACTGCTCTGCCGCTCGGCAAATGGCTGCCCAGATCAACTCCCAGCTTGAGAACAACATTCCAGCAGCTCTAAGCTTCCAGCCCATATCCATTATCGAGTTGCGAAAGCGCTGGCTTGAGCATCATGAAATGGTGTTGAGGTCATCAATCCAGACAATCAATCGCTACCGAACGGCTACCGAGCATCTGTTACGATTCCTTATTCAACGACCTGTTCGGAACAGCTCTCTCTTCCATGTCACGCATGCCGAAGAGTTTGTCGGCTATTTGCGAAGGCTGAAGGTATCTCCGAACGGCCATAGCAGCACAAGCCATCGTCCCTTGATGGACAAGGGCGTAAAGTTCATTCTTGAATGCTGTCGAGCTCTCTTCAGCTTTGGCCATAAGCGGAGGCATCTATCGCCCTATGCAACGAACCCGTTCACTGAAATGGAACTGAACAGAATACCAATTGAAGTTCATCGCCCAATCCATCTCTTTACAGCTGAACAAGAGCGAACCTTCCTGGTCGATTGCGATCGTTGGCAGTTCCCTATTTTCCTGACGCTTACGCTGACCGGATTACGCTCCGGCGAACTCTGCCATCTGTTGTTACCCGACAATCTTGATCTTGAGCAGGGCGTTCTGCATGTCCGCAACAAGCCCCGACTGATGTGGCAGGTAAAGACCAGAAACGAAAGATCGATCCCTCTCCATCCAGTCCTGGTGGATGTCCTCCGTCTCTATCTGGCTGGAAGAAAAGCTGGCCCGGTATTTACCCGGCGTAAATACGATCTTGACCAGTTGCCAAGCTTTGCGCAACGACAGGAGCTGATGGAAGTTGAGCTAGAACGCAGCATCAAAAGCCGGATGACAGACGAGAAGGAACTCGGACGCGTGGGCAAAAGGCAAATGGCCCAAAGCCTGTGGCAGTCGATGGGGACTATTGAGGAGGATGTGATACGCCGTCAGTTCATGCGTTGAACGTCTCAGATGGGTTTGCCAAGCTATACTTCTCCCAAAATGCTCCGGCACCTGTTTGCGACAATGCTGCAGAAGGGTCGAGTCGATCCTCTGATACGGAATGAACTGATGGGCCATGTCGCATCAGACGCAAAAGGTGCCGGGCACGGGCTGGCGATGACGGCGGTTTACACCCACACACATCCAGAAACGAAGAAGCAGCAACTTTTCGAAGCTCTTGCTGGTTGCCCTGCCATTGCCATTGGAAAGCAATGGACCGGCTCTCGACCTGCTTCTACTACTGATGCTGCTTGAACAGTTTGGACTTGCGTTATTCTTTAGTAAACACAATCCCGTTGAGGAACTCTTCCATTTTCGGTCTGTGTTCCTCTAGCAGGTTTTCGCGGGTCCAAGTCACGGCTTGGACCACTCCCTTCTTGCCCGAAGCATAATATCCGTACATCACGAGAGGTATTCCATTGCTTTTGGCATTCACAATCAGGCAATAGACAATTGTGCCGTTAACTCTTCGTATGTCCTGCTTGATACGGGCATCCGGATCGGTTTCCTTATAACGTGTGATTACCTGCATAGTCACCGACTGGATGGGCATTGTTACTTGTTCGGAGATTATTGAGGAATGGCAGTCTTTGCCCTGGAGTGTAAAATCAATTTCAGGACCCTCGTTCTTTGATGTTTCAGCGCGGACCCATTCGCCAGGGATCAGATATAGAGAATAAATCCCGTTCTTGTCCTCATACGCTTGCTGACTCAACTCAGGCTTTCGGTAATCGGTTACTTTCCCGGACTGAACCATTTGCTCATGCAATTTCCGGAGTTTTTCATCCTTCGCAGCCTGATCGCGCTCATTAGCTTTCTGCTTACCGAGCTGTGTTAATACTTTCTCAACTCTTGGATTGAATCGCCCGCCGGTGATTCTGGTTTCATATTCAGCGTTCGGATCTTTATTGAGATTAATTATCCACTGAACCAGCCACGCTGCAAGGAGCAGCGAAGAAAAACAGATGAACACCAGCAGCCACTTCTTAATTCCTGGATGACCATTCAATGCCCGAAAGTACGTCTTCCCAAGGCTGAGCGTGTCAGAAGTTGCGGCGACAGGCTTCGGAGGATCCTGTACTCCACGATCGATCGCAGATTCAGTTGACTTTGCAGTCGGTTCAATCGCCTTTTCCTTTAACACCGAAACCTTGTGCCACCTGTTTGTCCCCTCCTCCTGCACAAGGTCGGTGGATAGCAACTTGTTTGCGCGTATGAGATCCTTTAATTCGGATGACGAAATCGGACCGGCCATTTGCTTGTTTTGAGAGTAATACCATTTTCTAGCCATATCGAACACTCCATTACTTAGGCCATTGATTCTGATCGAGCTCTAACCAACGGACTAAGTCTATATGCACTAAAGTGCTTGTCAAATGCATTATAGTGCGTAACGCTTCGCACGTTGGATTGGCGAATTACTTGGCGGGGTGATCTATGCCGCGCCGGAAAAGCAGGATACAGCAGGCGTCCGTGGTGACATTTTTTGCAGAGAGACTTCGTGGACTCAGGATTGCGCGCGGACTGACTCAACGGCAGGTGGCTGACGATGCGAAAGTGACCTTGTCGTACATCTCCCGACTCGAAGCCGGCGGCGTTGCACCTGGAATTGATACTGTTGAGCGCCTGGCAGCAGCGCTGAACGTTCACATGACAGAACTTCTTCCGCAATCGCCTTCTCAAGGAAGTTCAGAGCAGTCAAGAGATCAACTGAAAGCACTTGTCGAGCAAGTCATCACAAAAGCCGGCCATGACTCTGTTGCCATGTTCCATCAACTGTTTGCCAGGTTGACAGATCCTCGCTTGATCAATCGCTAAACTGGGTGAGAATCTGATTTAGAAGCGCTTCCAGCTCTGCCTTGTCAGTCCTCTTTTCCCAGTAGTCCCGGATACTTTGATTTTGCGACGCCCAATCCTTGGGGCATTCTTCCAAAAACGAATACTCTTTATTCTGCTGGTAACGATCTCTCGCCAGAGATAAAGCGTCCCCATCAAGTGGAAGCATGGCACCAGGTTCTTCATCCGAAGCTTTGATACCAAGTTCCTCAAGTCGTGCGAAAAAGGCACCATGATCCAGTCGCCTGACTGCCTCTTGGGTAAGGGCCTTCTTAACATCGTCGGATAGTTTCTTAGCCACGTCCTCCTCCTTCAAGATGCCTCAGAGTAGCAAGTCAGGCGAATCGAATGAAGATCAGAATCTTGTGATCTTCTCCGGCATAGGCACCAAGTCAGTGAGCTGTGCAAGAAGCTCAGTTTCCCCTCAACTTAATCTCCGGCCAAATCGTGTCATCATAGGCTGATGGGAAACTGAGCTATCACCCATCCGCACCCGAACTCCTGGCCACGGAGTGTCGGGTGTTGTTTTTTAGTGGCTGTGGAAACCTATGCATGAAGGATCTGAAAGGCAGGATCCAGGAGATCCTCAAACAGCAGCAACCCCTGCTGCTGGAGATGTACCGGAATGCGGAACTGGCTGATACTCATGTCGAGCGCCTGAAGCCCTGGCTGGACAGTTTAATATCTGCCGGTGTTTTGATCGGCCAAGCTTTCCTTGGCAGCGAGATCCTGACTCTGCCTCCTGAGGTCACTGCTGGTGGTGAGGATTCAGGGGTTTGTTTTCAGGCAGTCATCTGTCTTCCCGGAGGGTTGGGTGTCATCGAATGCAACGCGGATACCTGGTATCAGTTGCGGCAGGAACCGGAGGCCCTTGAATCCAGTTCCTGGATCTACTTCAAAGCATACGACCAATGCACCGTGCAAGTCCGGGCCTGGCTGCTGCCGCAGTTCAAAGATCTCATCGAAAAACTGATGTGCATGCTCTGTTGCCACAAGCCAAAGCTTGAAGAAGGCTGGGAGCCGGCTGGATATTCGGGTACTCATCAACCTGACGTCAAAGGTGTGCAATGAGCAGAAGATGTGGAAGAGGTTTGCAGCACAAGAAGGACCTGACTTATCGGGTTCAGAAATCGAGACTGCGTTATCGAACCATGTCCTCTTCGTTCAATCGAACGAAGAGAATCACCACTTCGAATAAGTACTATTTGAAATGTGCATTTGGTTCGGTGGGCCATCCTCACGGGTAACCTGCTCACCGCATGAGCAACCTATTAACTAACAGAAGCAGGGAAACCAGGCCAAGCCGTTCCCTGCTGATCTAGGTGGCCTTGGTTATGATGAAGACGGCCAGAGTAATTGCATGAGGGCTGATTATCCGGCAAGCCGGCCTGCATGATCAATCTCGGTTGCAAAATGTTTCGCACATGCTTCGATCGTTTCAATTAGAATAGCCCACTCCGAAAGCAGTGCTTTGCGATAATGTCTCTGAAGCTCATCAAGGTGGGTGTAATTCAGGATGGCAGCCCGTCCCAGGGCATGTCCCATGAGATATCGGCGATAGACCTCGGGCATACCCGAGTTGTTAAGCGTTGTGCAGAACAGGTGGCGGAAATCTTTCAACGTTGCCTGTCGGGGCCACCTCAGATGCCTTGCGATTCTCAGAAACTCATCCTCTATGAAGTCGTAATCTACTCCGCCCGCTGCGCGAAGTACGTCCGTCCTGATTCCGAGACGTGTAGCGGCCTGAGAATCCCCTGCCTTTTTCAATTTAACGCTATACTGAGTGACGACACTCTGCAGGGCGTTCGCAGAATTACTGGAGCTTTCCTTGTTGTGTGCTGGCTTGGTAAACAGCAGGCCCACCTGGGATGGGTGATGCAATATCTTCCAGAACGTTTCAAGTTCCGGGATCAGAGGGAATCGCTTCTCACGTTTACCCTTAGTCTGGTAGGACAGCTCAGGCAGATTAGGAACCCTCAGCCAACCTCCGACAATATGTTCATGGAAAAGGAAACACGGTTCGCTGGCCCGTAATCCGAAAAGTATGATGGGAACAAATAGACGGAACTTCTGCAAGTTACATTCGCGGAGGAATTCGCAGGCCATTGATGACGTGATGTCTGGTGGCGCCAATGGATCCTTTGCTGTGCGTACAAGACCTGAACGGGCACGAAGGAATGGATTGCGAAAGTCTTCGGGTAGCAGACGGCCCTGGTCCGGATCAGCCGCCCACAAGTACATCGCCCGCACAACGTCCAGAAGATACTGCGGATTACATCCGTTCAGCGTTGTTTTACCGCTCTCACGAACATCAAGCTTCAAACGAACGATGTATTCCACGAACGCCATCCGGAATTCTCGATTGACGTTGACCGGCTGTGGAAAGGCCCGCGCCGACTCCGGTAATGCACAGAACTGCAGGTAGTAACGAAGTGCCGAACGGTATCGGCCAGGTGTGGAGAAAGCCACTTCCCCTGCATTGGCCCGACGATCCAGGTCCTTCTGAAAAGAATCAACCAGTTCAATATGGGCGATCCGTGCCGGCGCTAGTCCAGTTGCTTTGACGTTTAACAGTCGCTCGTCGAGCTGGCGGGCTCTAGTAAGAGCAGCAAGCAAGTCGCCATTAATCCGTTCCGTCAAGTTGCGTTTGGCTGATGGCTCCCACCACTGAAGGATATAGTGGTCAGATCGCTGATAAATGCGCACTTTCTTGGGAGCCGAAAGCCCCAACGGGAAATTGGTCAACCGCCTCCATTGGTGCTTCGCTCCATAGCGATTGGCCCACGAAGAAGCTGTGGCAGCCTCATCGAGTGCAGAAGCCGAGAGATTTACTCCAATAGCCTGGTCCACAGCCATTTCCACTGAAATCCGTTGAACTGGCCACTATCTTGCACTCGGGCGATTACATCTCGTTTACATAGATTGATTTTCCGCGTAAAAGGCACATTCTGTTCCTAAAAAAGACAGAGGGTCGAATAACAGGACCACAGATAATTAGTCCCTGAACGCCACGCTAGAGAGCAGGGTGATTGTGGCTTCGCTTAAAACACTACAAAACAGGCTCCATTCTATCGTCGCCGAGGCTGATGATAAAAGGGAACGGTTTCCTAAGGCTGCCGTAAATGCCTGGCTGCATGATTTTGTTCTTGAAATGGATGAGCTCTGTCGGCTTCCCAGTTTTCAGACTTATGCGAAGTGGCCTTTGAATAAGCTGGTCAAAGGTTGCAAAACACCAGAGAGACGATTAATCAGGAAAATTGCTTCTGATTTCCGAAGGTTTGGCGCTCGACTACACCGAAAGTTTACCAAGCTAACAAATGATTATGATGTGCCTGTTCACTTGTTACCCGCTGACACCACGAAACTTATTGCTGAACGATTTTGGAAGGACTTGGCAAATCCAGCGGATTATTTCAGGCCCCAAAGGGGTTTCACTCTAACAAAGTTACCCTCAGTTGAAAAAAGAATAATGGCAGGCATGAATGTATTCGCGAACCCCTTCCTGCGTCCTATCGGCGACTACATTAGCAGAACACTGAAGGTCAGAATCGAACTGATTAAGGAGTTACTCAAGGAAGAAGTGCGCAATGCTCGAGAGGCAATAGGGATTGCGCCAAGGGGCTGGGCATCAATTCTAATGACTTATCAGTCAGAGATCGAGGATATTGAGATCGACTGTAACACGTTGCTCGCCATGTGCTTTATGGGAGAAGAGTATGCTCTGCGGAATGCCTGCATTGCCGTCACGCAGACCTATTTTGAGTTCCATCAGAAACCTAGAACAGGGTGGTTAAGTGTTCCCGGATACTTCCCACGGCGTGGAGGGATTCTGGGTCAACTGCTCGTTGACCGGCCTGAATTTGGAACTCTCGATGAGCTTTGTGATGCGGTTAATATTGTTACTGATCATTTTGGGGGTACTTCGGGCAGGCACACTGAATACGAGAGAAAAATTGAAACAATACCCTTGGTGGTTCGGGAAGATCCCCCAATGCTATATTGGGGAGGCAACAGAATTAACATTGCTTGGGAAACTAAGCGATTACGATGGAAGTTCATGTGGGAACTCGCGATGGCAGCTACGTCAGGACGCTCCATCTCTGAAAGGGATATCTATGGCGACGATGAAGTTGGAGATACAACCTTTTCTCAATTAAAGCATCGGGTTGCAAAATTACTAAACCGTTCAACGCTACAGGAGAAGATTGTCAGCGGCTCGGAACCTGATACTTACCGTCTAGACCTCTCTCCTAGTGAGATCTTCATCATTCGATAAGTCGCACTCGAGACAACATTAAATCGTCAGTGCGCAGCGACTGCGCTCAATCTTCAGTTTTACATCGAAAATCGCCAGACGTAATCGAGATGTAAACGTGTCTGAATTAAATGGGGCACGCGGGTAAATCCGCGTGCCTCTTTCTCTTTGAAGGAGGCACAGCATGCGAAAGAAAAAGGTCGTGTCTAACTCGATCCCTGCGGTTGAGGCTAGGGGAAAGGAGGCCGTTCAACGCTTTACGGAAAAAGCAGAACTCTGCGCTCGGGCACACCAAACTCAACAAACTCGGGCAAGACTGATTGCCCAAGGATCACTCCTGTTCCCACTAGGAGAGCCACCAGAACATCAAGAGCGGTTGTGCCAAGAGGTCAGCCGCCTGCGAAGGAGCCGGATCATCGGCCTCATCGCCAATGACATCGCCAGGGACATCTTCCAAGAGATGTCAAGGCGTTCATCAAAAGGAGCCGGCACAGGGCCGGAACTTAACAGCCAATAACTACTAAGGAGTTCCAATGGATTCGAGAAAACCATTCGACCCACAGAAGCAGCATAAGTATGTCCGCTATTTGCGGGTCTCATCAAAACGGAAGCAGTGCTGCCCACAGAAACAAGCTCAAGAGATTGAACGTGTAAGGGAGCAGCACAAGTACCCATGGATTCATGTTCGCGATTATCGTGATGATGCAATCTCAGCCGGTCTGCAATACAAGCGCTCCTCATTTGATCAGATGCTAAACGACATCAAAACGGGGCGCATCAAACCTGACCTGATTCTGATCGATACATCTGAGCGGTTAGGCAGGTCAGATAAGACCGAGTCGATCCGGCAAGAATTGATCCGGGAATACGGAGTATTTGTGCTTACAGCTGATTCCGGGTTCTGTGATCCATCATCATTGCTGGGGAGAATCCTGACTCTCTTGGATGGAATTTACATCAGCGATTTGAAGTGTATCAGACGCCGCCGCAAACTGCGTTAAGCCAGTGTTTGCGTAATGGCATTGATTACTCGATCAATTTTCTCGCGAAGATCAAAAAAAGCAAAGACGGCTGGTCTTGAAGCCAGCCGTTCGTGATGGAACTGTAAGTCAGCTCCATCATCTGTGACAGGGCCGTGGACATCTTCAACGGGATGTCCCGGTATTCTCAAGTGATCCGGCCGTGCGGCCGGTACATAACAGTCAACACTAATCTTGGAGTCCCCATGAATACCAACCATCTCTTCGACCCTAAGAAGGAATACAAGTACATTCGCTATTTGCGAATGTCTACAAATAAGCAGAACGACCGCAGCCCTGACCAGCAGGCTCATGAGATTGAGCTTGTTCGGAAGCGGAATAAGTACCCTTGGATCCATCTTCGTGACTATCGCGATGATGGCATCTCGGGAAAACTGCTACGAAAGCGCCCTTCATTCAAGCAGATGCTGCTCGATATCAAGGCGCGGCGCATCGAACCTGATCTGATTCTGCTCGATACCTTCGAACGATTCGGCAGGGCCGAGGAACTTGAGTCCATACGCCGAGAACTGGCACGGCGATATGGAGTCCTCTTGCTCACCGGCGACACAGGGTTCAGCGACCCAACGACTTTTACCGGGAAAATCCTGGCAACCGTCGAGAGCTGCCGGGCCATTGAGGACAATCGGATCAAAGGCCACAATATTCGGCGTGGCCGCCGCGATGCTGTCCTTCTCGGCCATTGGCCGGGGGGGCCAGTGCCGACTGGTTTTACTTTGGAGCATTTCTTTATTGAGAAAAAAGGAATCCAGACATTGGACCACGCAATTCTGATACCTCATCTGGGGAGGATGTGGATCATCAGGATGGTTTTCAAGCTGGCCTTGGACAACGGATGGGGGTCTACCAGAATTGCTCGCCACCTGAATGAACACGCTGATCTACCCGACGACCTCAAGCCAGTAAGCACTGCGACAGTCTGCCGATGGCTAAGCAATTGGTTGTATGTCGGCGAATACCGGTTCGGGCAACTGCATGTCGAGATTGTCGACGACGTGCGCAAACAGCACCGAAACCCTGAGGACACCCTAACCATCAACCCTGATTTCTGCACACCTATTGTCGAACGTGATGTCTTCCTCGAGGTCCAGCGACAACGCCAACCTCGTTCCGAACGAGCAAAACTAGCTCGTGCCGCTCGGGAGCATACTTCGTCCAAGCTGTTGCAGATCGCGAGACCTGGCGGCTCAGTCCTTTATCCGCTCTCGGGTCTTGTGATCTGCGATGCTTGCGGCCGTTCAATGGTGCCTCGATCAGCTGGTGTTTACACTACGAAATCAGGCGAACGGAAACGATACACAGCGTACATCTGCCCTGGGCGATACGATAATATTTGCCCAAATAGCTTCTCAGTAAAAGAGGAATGGCTCCGTGCTCAAGTCTTTGGACACCTACGCCAGTGCCTCTTTCCGGGGATCCAAGACGATGGCCTTTTGAAAATCGCAGACGTGCATGATCTGGCTTGGTATGCCCAGCTTCGCGATGAGGTACGTCTGGCATTTGAAAGGCTGAGTGCCGAGCATCAAGATCAATTGCCCGTCCTGGAATCCAGGATCAAAGAACTGCGGGAAGCCCAACAAGGCCGTATGGTTTCTCTGACAAACCCCAAGCTGAACCAGCAGCTCCGTTGCGAACTTGAACGTAACTATGAAGAAACGGACGGGCAGATCCGTGAGCTGAATAGTCAAGCCGAGTTGGCGCGGCTTGAGCAGGAGAGGTCTAAAGCCTTGGTGGACGACGAAATGATTATCGATCGTTTGAACCGCTTGGCCTCTGTTTTTGGTTTGCAAAACCCAACCCGAGCTTCCATGGAACTCGCCCTTCACATCGACCATATCCGGTGCGATAAGAATGGCAAGATCGTCCTCCGTGTATGCAAGCTCGGGGCACTGACAGAAGTGCGGCATTCTCTCCAGGACCATGCCAGGATGACAGAGGATCTCTCTTCCCCTGCCGCCGACGGTAAAATCAGGGCACGGCGGAGGACAGTACGACAAGTCGATGCCGATGAAGAGGAGGACGAAAACGATCTCTATGATGTTTGCTTTGAGGCTGCCGATCCGAACCGATTCAGGTACCTGGGGCCGGACTGGTTCTCTGAAGTCGTATTCCAAGTTCCTGAGCCTAGTTTCTGGGCTCGCGATAATGCCATGATTGTTATGGCCCGGAAGACTTCAACGGGCTGGTCAAATGCTCGCTTGGCTAGAGAGTTTGACAAGTGCCCTGAAACGATACGAAAAGCACTACGGATTGCTCAGAAGCAGATTAGCCCGCCAACTACGGAGGCAGCCTAGCCAGAAGATTAAACCCTAAGGTCCCACCTCCAGTGGGGCCTTTTTTTTAGCTATGAGTCCAATTTGCAGGCTTTTTCACTACACAAGTATTTCCGCTTTACGACACATATAGGGAACTGTCAGTATCGGAAAACGGGAACACTTGCTGGTGGTGATGAACACAGCAAGTCTTTCCGCTTTACGCCACCGGCAGGAGACCGTCGGTGTCTGAAATCCGGCACGTGACAAAAAGGCCAAACGAGTGCGAATAATAGTGGGTCATTTTGCTATACTTGATCAGACATGAAGTAATCGCTGAGGTAGGAATCATGTTTGACATTCCTGAGAACTTGCTCAACTTCTTGAAACTAGAAAATGTTGAACAAAACCTTGACCTCGCCAGCATGATCGTGTCACCAGAAAAGAAAGGTGAATTGATTAGCCTTACTTCTTTAGCCGAGGCTGAAATTACAAAGTTTCTGAGTTGGTGTTCCTCCAATCCAACTAGAGCCGGTGGTATGCCACAGATCGATGGCAAGACATTTCATAAGAAGATCGAGATGGCTTTTGAGATCATCCCGAAGCTTGATCCGCTAGTGGTTAATGCTAGGCCGCATGCTGACTTCCTACACGCGCTTAGAAAGTTAGGTAGTGGCTTACGCCAGTGTTGATGTCTTTTCTATGAGTTCTCGAATCGTCCAAGCGTGATCTTCCATCCCGGCTGCTACGGCAGGGGTGGATTTCAAGGTCATGTGAACTCGGCAGAAATTGTAGAAGGCAAAGTGCAGGGCCATCGCTGCCTTGTGGTTCGCCCACTTCTTACTGAAGGCGTTCGTCAGTCTGGTCATTCGTCGGTTGCCCATTCTGATCGTCAGGTTCTGGCGTTCAATGTGTGATGTGCAAATCTTCTCAGGGTTTGGGTTGCCGCAGCACTGAACCTTTTCAACGCCAGTCACTTCGCCGGGGGAATACTTGCCCTCGTCTTTGGTTGCGTAGTGCTTGACCAACTGAGCGAAGTCTACGTTGGAACCGAAGGCAGCGGGGATGGCTGTCTTGTAGGGGCGGTATCCGTCAGTCGTTACCTGGAACTTGCCAGAAGTAGCAGCCGCCAGCTTCTGAGCAAACTCCCAAGTATCTTGTGACGAGCGTTTGCCGAGGTGCCATGACACGATCAGCTTCGTTTGGCGTTCGATACCGATGAAGCAATAAGCATCACCCACGCCATCCTCTTCGGACTTCAATCGCTTGCGAGTCTTCTCTTTCATCCCAACAAAACCCCACACTTCATCGCATTGGACATCGACGACTGGCATACCCTTGATTCGACCGTTGAGAAGTTTCTGGCATCGTTCGCCCATCATCACAAGCAAGTCAAGAATGGTGTTGCGATTCACTTTAGTAACTCGCATGACAGCCCGAACGCTCATGCCCTCAAGTAGCATTTGCAAGCATTGTTCAGCCTTATCGACATCAAGGCGCATCGTGCCGAGTGCCTTAGCGGGCCGGTCGGAGAATGTCTTGCGACACTCTTCGCACTGGTAACGCTGATTGCCGTAACGATCTTTACCGAATCGGCGGGCTTCATTCTGACAAGTCGGGCAAAGCATGGTCAAAACCTCATCAACACTGTATAATCATAATACATGACCGGTCATGTAAAGGCAAACGGCAATTTCCGTATTTCCGGAAATACGGAATTGACAGTGAAACCTATCTTGTTTATAGTCACATTACAAGCCCAGCATGGATTGCTGATTTGCTTTTCAAGGAGGACATGGATGTCAAGCCAAGGGGATAAACTTGTGAAGTCGCCAGGTGAAGTGATTAAAGAGCATATCAAGAAACGTGGCTGGTCTCAGGAAGACTTGGCCAGAATCCTTGATACACAAAACTCCCGCATCACAGAACTTATTCAGGGAAAGATGCGCGTATCGCCAGAGATTGCGATCAGCTTAGAGACGGCATTCAACGTGCCCGCAGAAGAGTGGCTAAGGCTTGATGCTACTTATGCCCTTTCCATCACCAAGAGGAACATCGTCGAAGTTAAAAAACGCGCTAGACTCTTTGACCTCGCTCCGATCAAAGAAATGCAGAAGCGAGGTTGGATTAAGGAGACCAATTCAGCAGACGAGCTTGAGGCGGAAGTCTTGAAGTTTTACGCCATCGATAGCGTTGACCAAGAGCCAGCAATTCATGGCGCGATGCGTAAGACTGATGCAATGAGCGCCGCGACGCCAGCGCAGACGGCGTGGGCGCGTCGTGTGCGACAACTAGCAGCCGCAATACCATCATCTTCCGTTGGAAAGTACGATTCTGCCAGGATAGAAGAATGTCGAGTAGGTATTCGGAACCTAGCAGCCTATTCATCCGGCATTAAGACGGTATCGGATTTGTTGAAAACCTTCGGCATTCGTTTCGTCGTGATAGAAGGTCTTTCTGGCGCAAAGATAGATGGCTTTGCAACTTGGCTAGACGACCAAAGCCCTGTGATTGGCATGTCGCTACGGTTTAATCGACTTGACTCATTTTGGTTCACGCTCGGCCATGAGCTTATTCACATCAAATACAAGGACGCTGCCCCGATTGATGCCGACGTGCTTGGTCAAGATGATATTGCTCTTGAAGTAAAGCCAATGATGGAGCGTCGCGCTGATGCAGAGTCGGCGGCAACATTCATTCCGCCTGATGAATTAGAGTCATTCATTCGGCGAGTCGGCCCGTTGTACTCAACAGATAAAATCAATCAGTTTGCAAACAGAGTTAAAATGCATCCGCAAGTCATCATCGGACAGCTAAAGCATCGTGGTGAGATAAAACCCTCTGCACATAACAAGACCATTATCCCCGTTCGTGATGTCGTCATTCGGACGGCACTTACAGACGGTTGGGGTAGGTCTATTGATAAGGGAGACGGCTTATGAGTGCGCGAAAAGGAAAGCGTCAGCAAGACGCTGAATACTATTCCAGGCAGCTTGATTCGTTTATTCCGCAGTACATCGCTGAGGCTGGCGATAGGGAATGGACGACTGAGAAGGTAGCTGCCTGGGCAATCCATAAAGGCTTGTACGAACGTGGCAAGGTAGACGCAATCAAGTACCTTGCTCGGCAACTTGCCCGTGTCGCAAGAGAAGCATCTTTCGTCAACGAAGAAGGCTACAAGGTTCGGAAGTACCACGCCTTTAGGTTAGGTCAACACCAACCAATGCTATGGGCAGAGATGGAAAAAATATCCCGTGAGCAGATGCATCAATCAAAGACCATGCGGAGAAACAAACTAGCTGGTGGCGCAATCAGCCTGTTCAACGATCTGACTCATTATAACAAGCATCACAATAGCGGCGACCCGCTTTTGTTCGATCCTGACCTGACAAGAGATATTCAGGACAGCCGACATTCAGATACTTACGACGATAAACCGCCAGAAGAGGAGAATCCATCCACCTGATTCTTTTTTTTCTTCCACCGGGCCTTGGCAGCCTTCTTTCCGATCTTACTCATTTGAGTCTTTGATAGCTTAGCGGCCCTCGCCTTACCGCCCTTAAGCCCTCCTAGCCGCCCTAGTTCTACGGCGGCTTGGTTTTTTTCAGGCTCATGCTCTGGCGTTGCTTCACCTGTAATAGTCTGAAGGATTGAGAACGCTATTTCGTTCGCATCAGGTAATCTTGTTTTGCGTGTTCGCTTAGGCATAGTGACAGTATGCTGTTGAGTAGCGGGAACTGCAAGCCCCGGTTCGCGCTCGTTGACGGATTCTCAACACCGGGCTAAGCCACTACCGAAAGTTACGTAACGAAGCCGCGCATTCACACGGCATTAGCCCATCGGATGCGATTGAACTTTGCGAGGATCCCGAAATCGTTTTCATTGCTACTGATTTCCCCAAAAATCTGTGGAGCCGTATCATGGCATTGCGGGACTATTTGGCATCGCTAATGGCATAAAAATCTCTGTCGACTTAGATACTGTTTGAATCGATGAGTGATCTAACAACTGTGATGCGTTTTGATAACAAGATCATAAAGTCGCCGGGTAAGTCGTTTGCCGACTTACGAGATTTCTACTCCCCAAACGGGCAATCGCCGAACTAGCGAAGACTACCCATGTAATTGCTTCAATTCGGCCCCGGCTCATGAGCCGGGGAAAACGGCAGCAGCACAGAACGAAAAGAAATACTGGTGGCAGCTTCAATTCGGCCCCGGCTCATGAGCCGGGGAAAACGAAGAGCAAGAGCGTCTGAAGTGTGCGACAGCAGATGCTTCAATTCGGCCCCGGCTCATGAGCCGGGGAAAACGTGTGGAACAAGATGGTAGCGGCAGGCTTTGCCAGGGCTTCAATTCGGCCCCGGCTCATGAGCCGGGGAAAACCAGCAATTTAGTTTCGTTTTGTTCGCAAGAAAGAGCTTCAATTCGGCCCCGGCTCATGAGCCGGGGAAAACCATCGAAG
>DAOMFV010000097.1:0-238 GCA_035430005.1 Gemmatales bacterium | reverse complement strand
CAATGAAATTGAGTGCGGTACCCATGTAATTGCTTCAATTCGGCCCCGGCTCATGAGCCGGGGAAAACTCAAAACTCTATCTCTACATCACAAAACAACAACTTTGCTTCAATTCGGCCCCGGCTCATGAGCCGGGGAAAACGGCAGCAGCAACCAAGGTCGTTCGCGCTGAAGAGGTGCTTAAATTCGGGCCCGCGCCGTGAGCCGGGGAAAACCGTGGCCACCCTCAACATCAACG
>DAOMFV010000096.1:0-20704 GCA_035430005.1 Gemmatales bacterium | reverse complement strand
CTCCGGCATCGCTGCGCTCGCCTCCGCTCCGTCCCTACACCACCGCCCGGATTTTTCGCCACGGGTGGTCGGCCCTGGGCTTCCTGACCGCCTTGCTGATCGCCAGCGCAAACCCAAGTCACCCACTTGATGTGTTTCCCACCCTACCCCGCTTTGCCGCCCGGGCAACGGCAAATGGTCCTTTCACCCTTTGTTCGTGCGTGTCAGTCCAGCACGTTTCTTTGCAATGCAGGCTGCGGGCTGTGAGATTGGCATACCGTGGGTTTTCTCAAACGTTACTGCAAACTCGTCGAGCTTTGCCTTAGGCATTGTCTGCCATAGTTCTGTAGCAAGGCTCATCTTCTGACTTTTGGCTCTGGGCATTGTTGTGCCTTCATGCAAGTAAGCAATTAGTTCCAAGGTGTATAGCACATCCACCCCCTTCATCTTACACAGATTTCGACTGATAATGCGATCCCTGGCAATCCCACCTCCCCCTTTCTCCGTCATGCTCTAACTCACAGTCGAGTCAGCATCATCAGATCGATGTCAATCAATTCCTTTACTCGCTCTGTCTTTGGCAGCCTGGCTATCTCCGCCTACGATCACTTCACTTCGTCGGGCTTGTTGGTTTCGGTGTATCACTGAGTGAGGCGGTCAAGAGCTTGTGGGATGTATCGGAGTGGGGTTACTTCTTCGTCTTCGCCTCGACTTCTGCGATCAACTTCTTGAAATCCTCCCTGTCGCGCAGCGGGTCAAGGTCGCTTTCCTTTGTCATGTGGGCTGCATCCATGTAGCCCACCTTTACTGCTTTTTGCAACAACTCCATCGCTCGGTCAGCGTATTCCTGTTTCTTATCAGCGATCTTGCTGCTGGCGACAGAGTACACGCAGGCGAATTCATACCACTGGTCGGCGGTGCCGTTGGGATTCTTTGTCAGTTCGGCCACCTCCGGTATGGCTTTCACTTGCGAGTTGGCGCGTCGTACACGTTGGCTCGGCTGCTCGGCAATAGAACTCAACTCGATCACACGATCCCAATCTTTTACTGCTTCCATGAACTTCTGGAGTCGGTCGAGCGCCTTGGCACGGCCCGAGTGACTGTTTCGCAAGAAGAGTCTGGCTGTCGTATCACGTGGCTCTTTTTTGTAAACCGCTTGCAGACAATTGATCGCCCGACCGAACCATTTCAAACTTTCGGTCGGGTTGTCACCATTGCTCATGGTTAAGCCGAAGTTGCAGCAGCTACCACCGTAATCGATCTGATACTTTGGCACTGCGGGGAAGTCAGCAACCAGTTTCTCTCGAATTGCCAGAGCCTTGCGATATTCTGTTTCCGCCTCCGACCGCTTGCCGAGACCTACGTACTGGAGCGCCAGATTACTATGGGTAGTTGCCAGCCTTTCGCGATATTCGGGCACATCGGGGAAGTCGACTGAGAGCTTCTCACGGAGTGTCAGTGCCTGGCGATAGTGCTCCAATGCCTCTAATGCCTTATTGAGACTACCGAGCAGTTGACCCAGATTGTTATGACTTAGGGACAGCCCATCGCGATATTCAGGCTCAGCAGGAAAGTCGGACACAAGCCTTTCCTGGATCGTCAAAGCCGAGCGATACTGTTCCTCCGCCAGCGATCGCTTGCCCAGAATCGCCAGCAGGGCCCCCAGGGTGTTGTGACTACGGCCCAGTTCGTGGCGATACTCCGTCACAACGGGGAATTCAACAGCGAGCTTCTTGCGGGTCTCCAGAGCCTGGCGAAGCATTTCCTCTGCCTTCGGCCCTTGGCCGCGTTCCTGAAGAAGCTTGCCCAGGTTATTCAAACTGCTGGCCATATCCCGATGATAGGATGGTACGTCGGGGAAGTCGGCAGCAAGTTTTTCCTGAAACTGCAGGGCCTTGCGATACTGTTCCTCCGTCTCCGACTGCCTGCCGAATTGCGCGAGCAAGGCTCCCAGATTGTTGTGGGTCATCCCCAATGCCTGGCGGTACTCGGCCATTGTGGGAAAGTCGGCCACCAGTTTCTCAAGAATGGCCAGGGCCTTTCGATACTGCTTCTCCGCCTCCGGCCATTTTCCGCGACCTGCGAACACGATCGCAAGGTTGTTATGGCTTACAGCCAGCATTGAGCGATACTGGTGCACCTCGGGGAAATCAGCTGTGAGTTTCTCCATGGTTGTCAAAGCCTGGTGATACTGTTCATCCGCCTCGACCCATTTGCTGCTTCCCGCGGCCAGGATGCCCAGGCTGTTGTGGCTCTCGGCAAGATTCTTACGATTCTCCCGCACGGTTGGGAACTCATCAGCCAGTTTCTTTCTCATGTCGAGAGCGATCTCGTACTGCGCCTTGGATTCATCGATCCGACCGAGCTTGTCCCACAACAAACCGACGCGATGATGCCCTTCGGCGCGAATGGTTCGGCTGCGCTCGTCATCGCCCTGTCGGTTGGCAAACATCAGCCACCGTTTCAATGTGTTTTCGAGGTACTTTTTCTCTTTGGGTCCGAGTCCGATCTTCGAGCCGATCAGTTGCTCGATGGCATCGTCGGTGCTGGCCCGGTAGTCGTTGAGTGTCTCAGCCTCTGCTTTCTCCGCGTCCCGGCGGGCAGACACCGCGTGCAGCAGCCCAGCCGTAGTGCCAGCGATTCCAGCCAGCAAGGAAAGCAACACTAGGCTGGCCGCCAGTACCTTTCCCTTGTTCCGGTTCACGAACTTCTTCACCAAATACCACCGGCTCGGCGGATGGGCCAACACCGCTTCCCCAATTAAATATCGCTGTACATCCGCTGCAAACCCGTTAGCCGTCTCGTACCGCCGGCCGCGATCTTTCTCGATGGCCTTCATCACGATCCAATCGATGTCACCTCGCAGCATTGCCTGCAACTGCTTCGGCTCAATGTTGCGATTGGCAGCGATACTGGGTAGTGCCTCGGATGTACTCAACTTGGTGCTTGGACGAGGCGGATCAACCTCTCTCACCATACGCAATACTTCCAGCAGCGCCCCGCGCCGAAACTGTTTGGCATCAATCGGCAGCGAGCCGGTCAGCAGTTCATACAGAATCACCCCCAACGCATAGATGTCAGTCCGGGTATCAATATCCATCGACTCAGGATCAGCCTGCTCCGGTGACATGTAGGTGGGGGTGCCTACAATCGCCCCTGTATCTCCCAAGCTCTGTTCGGTCAGCGGTTGTTCCGTCGCCTTGGCCACACCAAAGTCAATCACTTTGGGCACAGGCATGCCATCGACTTCCGTGACAAGCACATTGCTTGGCTTCAAATCACGATGGATGATTCCTTTCTGATGGGCATGTTGCACCGCCTGGCAGATGGGCACGAACAACTCCAGTCGTTGCTTCGGCGATAGTCGATGCTTGTCACAGTACTCTGTAATTGGTTCGCCTTGGACAAGTTCCATCACGAAGAATGGCTGGTGTGATTCGGTCGTGCCTCCATCGTAGATACGGGCAATGTTCGGATGATCCATCACCGCCAAAGCTTGCCGTTCTGCTTCAAACCGAGCAATGATAGTGCGGGAATCCACACCGCCCCGGATAAGCTTTAGAGCCACCTGCCGTTTCACCGGTTCGGACTGCTCGGCAAGGTAGACTGACCCCATGCCACCTTCACCCAATTTCTGTAACAGTTGGTAGCGACCGATCGGGGTGCCTATCAGTGGATCGCAAGCCGAAGGAGTGTTGGTAGGCATTCCTCCATTGGTAGGTGTAAAGGCACTGGTTTCCTCCACCGTGGGATGATGGCCAGGTGCGATTACATGCGATTGCGCAACATCTTCCGGTAATGGATTAGACATGATTCACCTTGTCAAATAGCCACGAATATATCATGTTTTTCCACGATCATCTCACTAATTCCTGCTCCACCCCACCTCCCTTCACCCCCCACATGCTCTAACTCACTGTCGCGTAAGCTGCATCACATCGATGCCAGCACGCACACAGGAGTCACAGCGATGGCGAATAAGAAGCTGAAGGTTGGTGGTGTGGAATTGAAACTGCCGGCGAAGAAGGTTAAAGGCGAGAAACCCAGGTGGCAGGCGATGACGGGGAAGAAGGCAAGCGTTGAGCCGGAGGTTGAGACGCCTGATGTTGCAGAGCCTGTTGTGGACGAGTCCCTTGCTCACGCGCCAGAACCCACTGTGACGCCCGACGTGGCCACAACTCCCGAAGGCGCTGGCACTGAACCAACCCGGCCTGAACCGATGGCAACAACCACTGAATCCGAAACGTCACCAGAACCGATTCATCCTGATGCACAACTACACGATGCGTCAGATTCATCCGAGGAGCCAGCCGTAAGGAAACCCCGCAAGCTCAAAGTCCAAGTCGACCTCCAGCCCAAGAAGCTCAGCATGATTAAGGCGGCGCTTCAGGTATTGCAGGATGGCCAAGTGCCGATGACCTGCCCGGAGCTCATCGATGTGATGGCCACTGAGGGGTTGTGGGTATCGCCCGGTGGCAAAACGCCAGCGGCCACGCTTTAAGCCGCAATCAGCCGGAGCGTCAAGGATTTGGGGAAGGCTTCGCCGTTTCGGATGGCGGAGCGGGGTAAGTTTGAGGCGAAGATACTACCGAAAAGAGTAACTGGTAGGTGAACAACAATAGTTTGTTGCAACGGATGAGGTTGGCTCGCCCGTCATTGACCATTTGCCGGCGCTTATTCAACAGAAGCGATTCCTCAATGCTGACAGCTGTTTTCTTTTACCATGCCCTTCGAGATGCAGGTATGATGGATTGCACGGCCACAGGTTTTGCAGAATGATCCCTCGATGATGCTGGCAATACGCATCTGACATCGAACACAGTTCTCTCCTACGAGTTGTTGGTATTGTTGGTCTGGCCGCTGGACCGACTTATCTACGAAAAGGGTGATTGGCATGTGTAGGATTAATGCACCCAGAGCGCCGAGAAAAATACCTAACGGCACTCCCAAAACAAGTGCAATTATTAGGCTGCCTGTTCCAAATGTTGTTAGGCCGAGTACTGGCAGAAGCAAGCCTACTACCCCACCCAGGCAGCTAAGACCAACGACAATAGTAGAACGTCTTGCGCTGTAATATTCTTTTAGCTCTTTGCTCATAGTAGGACTCCGTGTCTGGGGGCGACTTACAAATACAGTGGCGAGAATTGTGGTAAAATACAACACAAGACCTTACCATAGTCAAATGCCGCTCTCATGTACTCAACGGCGTGATGGCCACAGACCTGGGCCGGTCCTCGCCGTTCAAGAAGACGGAGCGGGGGAGGTTTGAGGAGGTGTCTTGTGACTCACCACGGCAACAGCGGTGACTTCTCAATGTTAATATTCGTGTTTTGCAACCCTTCATATCCCATCTTGTTGGCAGCGTCCTTAATTGCCCTTTCTGGAGCGGAAGCTGTGACTGGCGTTACAAATACCACAATAAGTGTATTGCCGTCGCGGGAGACTTTGGAACGACTTACCTGGGGCTGAGCTGCCATCCATTCAGACATCTCTTTATCGTCCGGGGGCATTGTCTTGAACGACATTGTGACGGTATAGGTTCTGGTAACTGTGATGGCCCTATACACCAGGAAACCGCTCACGATAAGAACTATTGGGACAACAAGGATAATGATGAACTGTTTGGCTCTGTACGGCATTCATCCAGTCTAGCTGCTCTCATTACACCTCGTCAATCAACTTCTGCACTAGTTGCTTTCGTAAAGAAATATTGTTGCATCGCGTTCCATCAAAGCCCTGAGCCGATCCTCGCCGTTCAAGAAGGCGGAGAGGGGGAGGTTTGAGGGGAAGATTGTACAGTTAGAGTAAGTTCAGTATATCAACAAAGCAGGCGCTGCCTATGCAACCAGCGCCTTTCTTTGTGTCATCATGCCTCGTCCTCATTTATGTGTTAGCAGAGCTTCGATCTGCCGCGTGGGGAGTTCGGCAGCCCCATCATAGTTGGAAAGAACGATAGCGGTGTAGCCAAGGTCGAGGTAGTCGCGGAAGTCCGCGCTGATGCCCGGCGCGCCGCCGTTGTGGCCAATGTGGCGGTGGCCATTGACTGTGAAGTCGCCGAAGCCGTAAGCGTATTTTCCATCGGGACCCATTTGTACTTTGCCGGTTGTTGCGAGCGTAGTGTACTTGGAGTTGAGCAAGCGGTGTTCGCGAAGTGCGACGGCAAAGGCAAGCAGGTCTTCCGCAGTGGAATAGCCTCCACCGGCTGGGCCACCTTTGACGGCATGTAGGTAGTAGTTTTCACGGCGGACTTTGTCGTTTTTGCTCTGTGGCCCAGGAATGGATGACTGGAACGTGTAGCCGATGGCGAGGTTGGGCACCACAAGGTCTACTTCGTAGGAATCGGTGTTCTTCATGCCAGCAACTCTGCAGACGTGTTCCCGAACGTAGTCGTAATAGGTTTGCCTCGAGACTTTTTCGATGATGAGGCCGAGGACAATGAATCCGGCGTTGCTATACAACATGTGCGAACCAGGCTCGAACTTTAGGGGTTCATCCACAAAGAGCGGCAGAAAGTCGCTGACAGTACGGAGAGTGGGCATCTTGGCACGAAACTTTTCGTTCCAGTAGTGGCCCAGGCCGCTGGTGTGAGTGAGTAGATGATGGATGGTGACTTTCTCAGCCACGGCTTTGTTGGGATATTCTGGGAGATGCTTGATGATCGGGTCGTCGAATGAGAGCTTGCCCTGCTCGGCGAGTTGGCAGATGGAAACGCTGGTGAGCATCTTGTTCATGGAGCCAAGGTTGAACTTGGTATCGAGCTTGTTGGGCACTTGAAAGCGAAGGCTAGCTTGGCCATAGGCCTTGTAGAAGATCGGTTTGTTTTCCTTAGCTAGGAGGACGACTCCTGAGAATTTGTCATCCGCAACGATCTTATCCATGTAGGAACCGAGAGCTTTGACGATCTGGTCATCGGTGAGTTTGCCAGCCGGAAGTTCGTCGGTGCCTTCGGCGATAGGCCGAAGTTGAATGCTTATCAACTTGTGGGACGGTTTGTGTTCAAACTCGAACGTGAACTCAAGCGTTTGGCCATTCTTGGCCTTGGCACGAAGAGTCGTCTTCTCGTCGGTTGCGGCAAGCACCTTTGTGGGCTGCAGGCCGCCGGTCTCTTCAAAGATATTCTGATAGACTTCAAGACGCTCTTTGAGTGGGCGGCGTTCAAGAGCGGCAGAAGCAACATTTTCTGTGATGTAGGCTTTGGCCTTTTCCTGGTCGTTGGCATTGATGGCATCAAAGAAGCCCGCGATGCGTTTGCCTGCGACCGAGTCTGGGAACTTGAAATCATCGGCCTTGGCGAAGCAGATGAGTACCAGGAAAGCGATGGAGGCGAGAGAAGGCTGGATGAGTGACATGACTTACTCCGAAGACTTGGCATGACGCCTATGGTTTTAGGTGTTAAGGGTAAAAAAACACTTGTCTGCTCAAGGTGATTATTACAGGTGAATGTGTGGTGTCTTGAATGGGATAAAGGTGTTGGAGTTTATGTAGTCGGCATTCCCTTGAAAAGGGCATTCAACCAACTGGGCCGCTCCTCGCCGTTCAAGAAGACGAAGAGGGGGAAGGATTGAGGGAAAATGGTGGTTAAGGAATGACACATACGGGCACTCTCTGCAGCAACTTCGTTCGTGAGGGTGGCGAACGAGCTTCGCTTAGATTGGTGGAAGGGAGGCTAAGTTGCACACGATCATCCTATTTTCTGACGCCGGTTCAAGTGACTTTATCCCCTTCTTCCCGTATTCCGACCTCTCTCTCTTTGAAGTACCTAACGTCTGATTCGGTGAGCTCTTCGTTCTGAACGCATATCCGTTATCATTCCGTTACCACACTCACGGAGCGAACATGAGCGAGCGGTACATATTCACCATCGACAACCTCACGAAACGCTACGGCAAGCGCGAAGTCCTCAAGGACATCCAGCTCGCGTTCTATCCCGGAGCGAAGATCGGCGTCATCGGCTCGAACGGGTCCGGGAAGTCCACGCTGCTCCGCATCATGGCTCTGGAAGACAAAGACTTCATGGGCGAAGCGCGGCCTGAGAACGGGTTGACTATCGGCTACGTGCCGCAGGAGCCGATGCTGACGCCGGGGAAGACGGTGCTGGAAAACGTGGAGGAGGCCGTTCAGCCAATTCGCGATCTCATTCGGCAATATGAGGCTGTGACCGAGAAGTTCGCGGAACCAGATGCGGATTTCGATAAGCTCTCGAGCCAGATGGATCGACTGCAATCACAGATCGACGCTGCGGATGCCTACAACATTGATCGGCGAGTCGAGATGGCGATGGATGCGATGCAGTTGCCGCCACCTGAAGCGGGAGTCGAACATCTTTCAGGCGGCGAACGGCGACGTGTCTTCCTCTGCAAGATGCTATTGCAGAACTTCGACTTGCTCCTGCTCGATGAGCCGACGAATCACCTGGATGCGGAGAGTGTCGAGTGGCTCGAACACTTCTTGAAGGACTACAAGGGTGCCGTGGTGGCTGTCACGCACGATCGCTACTTCCTCGACAACGTTGCGCAGTGGATTCTCGAACTGGATCGGGGTCGCGGCTATCCGTTTGAGGGCAACTACACCTCGTGGATGGAGAAGAAGAAGCGGCGGCTGGAACTCGAAGAGAAAATCGTCAGCGCTCGCCAGAAGCAACTCGAACGTGAACTTGAATGGGCACGCATGGCCCCGCGTGCCCGAATGGGCAAGAACAAAGCCCGCCTTGCCAGCATCGATAAGTTGCAGTCAACAGAGTTCGAGGAGCGTGAAGACGATCTCGTGATTCAGATTCCGCCCGGCCCGCCGCTAGGCGACCTGGTTGTGCGTGCCGAGGGGGTGAAAAAGGCGTTCGGCGAGAATCTGCTCTTCGACGATCTCACGTTCAACTTGCCGAAGGGGGGCATCGTCGGTATCATCGGCCCGAACGGTGCGGGCAAGACGACACTGTTCAAAATGATTGTTGGACAAGAGAAACCGGATGGAGGGAAGTTGATCATCGGCCCAACGGTGAAGCCGGCACACGTGGACCAGAACCGCGATGCGTTGAATCCGACGAACACCATCTTCGAGGAGATCACTGGCGGCACGGATCATATCATGCTCGGCAAACAACGGGTTGCAAGTCGTGGTTACTGTGCACGCTTCAACTTCAGAGGGCCAGACCAGCAGAAAATCGTCGGCAACTGCTCTGGCGGGGAACGCAACCGCATCCACCTGGCCAAGCTGCTCCGCAGCGGCGGGAACCTGCTCCTCCTTGACGAACCGACGAACGACCTCGACGTGGACACCCTGCGAGCGCTCGAAGAATCGTTATTGAACTTCGGGGGTTGTGCGGTGGTCATCAGTCATGACCGCTGGTTCCTTGATCGCGTGGCCACACACATCCTGGCCTTCGAAGGGGATGGCAAAGTCGTCTGGTGCGAGGGGAACTTCCAGGTGTATGAGGAACAACGACACGCGAGGTTAGGAGCTCTCGCGGATGTACCGAAACGGATGAAGTACCGGAAGTTAAGTTGATTTCAGTCGCTGAGGCCCGGCTTCGACCTCGGAGGTCCAATGGTTGTAACTGCTATCTGGATGAGGGCTTCTGGCTCCGGGCTACGCCCTTACGCCAGAAGCCCTAATCCTCTGTGGTCTTTACCTAACTTTCTCCTTGGTATCGTTCAGGGGGCTGGTCAGAAGTGATATTAGCGCAGCAAAGATGGCGCTGGCCAAGAACCAGCACCCTATTGTTATTAATGACTGTTTACTTCTTTCGCGTCATCTCGACTTTACCAGACTCGTTACTGGTGGCGAAAGTCTTCTCGTCAAGTTTGTCGATGGTTAGATCGATAGCATGTTCTTCGCTCTCAATCTTAATCTTCAAGGTCATCTTTTTTCCCTCAATCTTGTATGTACCCTCGAAGCTCATTTTCGTGCCGTCTTGTTCACCGCTAACCTTGATCTTGCCGTCCTTGGTAAACTCAACGGTACCGCCCTTGGGTGGACCACCGGCGTGTGTACTCGTGACCTCCCACGTTCCCACTGCGAGCTTGGCAAAATCATCCTTCTTGTCGCCAGCGAAAGCTAGCGAATCAACCAGTACCAAAGTGATGCCTAGAGCAAATTGTGCAAACGTCTTCATGGTGACCTCTTGTTAAGGTGTGATTTCCAGTGGTCGGGTTAAGGTAACAAGGAGTATTCGGAGGGACAAGTACGGCTTGATTAGCTGGCCTTGACATCCCGAACTCATCGACATTTTGGCCAAAGACTCGAGGTTGGTCCTGATGGTGGACTGCCAACTTCCAGCTATACGCCGCCAACTCTCGTTCCATCAAAGCCCTGCGCCACTCCTCGCCGTTCAAGAAGACGGAGAGGGGTGGGTTCTTCCCCCTCGGCCTCTCTCTCCAGAGAAGAAGGGGACGGATCGGAGTCGAAACTATTCGCAATTAGATAGAATTAGCCGATGGTCTGGTCATTCGCCAGTTTACAGGCGCGTTGCCATCGGTACCAAATGTAACCAGCCAGTAAGAGGGAACTGAAACCAAATAATAGTGTGTTCGGCTCTGGAACCGCTACAAAGTTATAACCAATAACGTCGAGCAATATAAAGAACAGCATTGACGAATCGCTTCGTATCTTTGGGACGCCGACCCACCTTGCCTTTCTCTGCCGGAAAGAGGTGACGAATCCGCTGATACTTCTCTTCTGATATCGAATGCCGTTCCATGGCCGATTCTCCTGGCTTGCCAGCAGAACCTATACCTGATTACGCTGGCTTGCCTAGAGTATTTCCACAGGCCCTAGTAGGTGAACTGGCGCGGTTGGGTAGTGTATGAAGAAAACTGAAGATCACCTTCATGGTCACAACCTTGATGATTTGCTCCAGCAGCATCGCGAGAAGCTGATGCGGATGGTGCGCTGTCGTATGGATCGGAGATTACAGGGCCGGATTGATCCCTCCGATGTCGTTCAAGAAGCCTGTGTGGAAGCAGCCATGCGCTATGCAGAATATCAAAAAAACAACAAGATGCCTTTCTACCACTGGCTACGCTTCCTGACGGTGCAGCAACTGATGATCCTACATCGCCAACATCTGGGCACGAAAATGCGCTCAGTCAATCGCGAAGTCTCCTTGGAGGACGTCCAGGGTCCAGACGTCAATGTCGTCATGTTGGCTGACGTGCTTTCGGGCAGTCTCACCTCGCCCAGCTCGGCGGTAGCCCGGAAGGAAGTGCAAGCCCGACTGATTGCGGCGTTGGACGCTCTTGACCCCAACGACCGTGAAATTCTTACGCTCCGTCACTTCGAACAGCTAAATACCGTGGAATCAGCACAGATATTAGGTATAAGTGAAGGACTAGCTAGCACTCGTTACGGTCGGGCAGTACGGAAACTCTTAGCCGTTCTCAAGGAACTCTTCGGCACGGAGTGTGAGTTTCGACAATGACAACAGCCACCAACACTACCCATGATCCGGTTGATCGATTAGCAGAAGATTTCCTGACCCGCTATCGCCGGGGTGAACGTCCATCCATCAGCGAGTACGCCAGGCAGTTTCCCGATGTCGCCAATCAAGTGGCTGACGTCATTCAAGTCATGCTGCTGATGGAAAACCTGGGAGCTGAGCACGATGAAGCCAGTGGTTCGCATCATGACCCACTCCCGGATAAGCTCGGTGATTATCGAATTGTGCGCGAGTTGGGCCGGGGCGGTATGGGAGTGGTCTATGAAGCGATCCAGGAAGAGCTGGGCCGGCACGTTGCCTTAAAGGTATTGCCTGCAACATCGCTCCTGAAGCCCAATAATCTCGAACGCTTCCGACGCGAGGCAAAGGTTGCTGCTCGGTTGCACCACACCAATATCGTACCAGTCTATGGCGTGGGAGCTCAGGATGGCATTCACTTCTATGCCATGCAAGATATTCAGGGGCAAGGCCTGGATACTTTGCTCAAGGAAGTGAAACAGCAACGATCGTCAACAGGCAGCAAAGATACCTTACGGAATGTTGCTGAAGCAACGCTCCATTCGACTATCCCCGGCTACAGCAGCCGGCACGATTATATCCAAGCTGTGGCCCGTATCGGCAAACAGATTGCGGAAGCTGTCGCTCATGCCCATAGTCAGGGCGTTCTGCATCGTGACATCAAACCCAGCAACATCCTGCTCGATCACGAGGGAAATGCCTGGCTGAGTGATTTTGGTTTGGCACAGCTTGATTCGAGCGAAAAGCTCACCGGCACCGGGGATATTCTTGGCACGCTCCGCTACATGGCTCCCGAACGGTTTAAACATCAAAGCGATGCCCGCAGCGATATCTATTCGCTGGGCATGACTTTGTATGAACTGCTGGTCCTGCAACCCGCCTACCAGGAAGCTGATAGGGCCAAGCTCATCCACCAGATCTTGAAGGAAGAACCACTCAAGCCACGGTCGACGGACCCGAGTTTGCCTCGTGATTTGGAAACCATTGTTTTGAAGGCGATCACCAAGGAGCCGGAACATCGATATCAGAAGGCGGAAGAACTGGCGGAGGATCTGAATCGGTTCCTGGCGGATCGGCCGGTGCGAGCGCGTCGCGTGGGATTGTTGGGCCTGGCGTGGCGCTGGGCACGCCGAAATCCCGCATTGGCCATCGTCACCGCCCTGTTCTTCGTGGCGCTGCTAACCGGATTTGCGGGGATAGCCGGGAAATCGCTGGAAGCTCGGCGGGAGCGTGACGAGGCAATCGGCCAGCGACAGCGAGCGGAGGAACATCGCCGCCGGGCGTTCGCCGCCATCGACCGAATGCTGACGCGCGTCGGCGACAAGGAATTGAGTCGCATTCCCCAGATGGAACAAAAGCGACGTGAACTTCTCGAAGACGCCTTGGGTTTTTACCAGCAAATGCTGCAAGAAGATTCCGCCGATCCGGTGACGCGACATGAGTTCGCCCGCGCTTTCGTCCGCGTCGGCAGCATCCATCAATGGCTGGGCCGGCGAGATCAGGCCGAACCGGCGTTTCGTCAAGGACTCGCAATCCTCGAAAAGCTAGCTAGCGAGTTCCCCGGACAATCTCAGCATCGCTTCGAGCTGGCAATGGCACAGCGAGCCATGGGCGAGTTCCAGGCGGACCTCGGACAAAGCGCTGAGGCGGAAGCCAGCCTGCTCACGTCGATTAGCTTGCTCGAGGCATTGGAAAAAGAACAACCGGCGAAATGTGAATACTATCGTGAACTGGCCGCCAGCCATCTCGCCCTCGGCGGACTTTACCAACGAGCACGTCAGTTGACGAAAGCCCAGTCCGCATTCTTGCGCGCGGTTGCCATTGATGAAGAGTTGAGCCGGGCTTTTCCCGGCGACGCCGGCAATCGACAAGCCTTGGCCACAAGCCTGGGCAGTCTCGCGGCGATTTATTCGAAAGCCAGCCGGGTAGGTGATGCTGAGGTGGCGTTTCTGAGGGCGATTGACCTGTGGGACAACGTGATCCGGGACGACCCCGAGAATGACGCGTTTCTGGCGAATTGCGGCGCTGCTTGCCAAAATCTGGGACTACTTTACCGGGAACTCGGACGCTTTGACAAAGCCGAAGATAAGTACAAGAGGAGCTTAGCCATTTGTCGGCAGTTGGTGCAACTGCATCCGCAAGTGCCATTCTACAGGCATCGCCTAGCGGCCGCACATCAGGCGGCGGCGAGCCTCTATCGGGCGATGAACCGGGGCACGGATGCGGAGGCAGCCTACAACAACGCTTTGGATATTGCAGAACCGCTGGCGCGTGCCTATCCCGAGGTTCCGGAATACCAGGTAACGCTTGGAATAACCTACAACAACCTGGGTTTGTTCCATTGGCGAGCTAATGACAACGACAAGGCCGAAGCCGCCTACGAAAAAGCACTGGCGACTTATGCAGGGCTGCATCAAGCGTATCCAGACAACCTGAAGTACACGGCCAACTTTGCCAGTAGTTGTTCCAATTTTGCCGATTTATTGCGTAGCGTTGGGAAATTGGAACCGGCCATTGATAAGTATGCGCAAGCCATTGTTGCCCTTGAAGGAGTTCTCAAGCATGAACCAGGAAGCAGTGATGCCCGCAGCTTCCTGTTTAGCGCGCACTGGGGCCGCGCCATGGCGTGGGTCACGGCCGATCGAGTCGATAAGGCGAAGGTTGACTGGCAGCGGGTCGTCGAGCTCAGCGAGGGACAGGGAAGTATTACGATGCGGACGTATCGACCGCTGCCATTGGCCTATATTGGCGACTACCAGCGAGCCGCACGCGAAGCGGACACGATCCTGGCGGAAGCCAAAGTCGAACCGGGCGTCTACCAGGATTATGCCGGTGCCTTTGCTCTTGCATCGGTAGCGGCCGGGAACGATCCCCTGCTGCCGTCCAATGAAAGGGAACTGTTGCGGGAGCGTTTCGCCCGTCGAGCCATGGAAATGCTCGCGCGAAAAAAGACCGCGGGCCGATTAGTCACTTTTAAACAGCTCGGACAACTCAAGACTGACCGGGAGCTTGAGTCGCTGCGCTCACGCCCCGATTTTCAGAAGTTTCTGGCGGAATCGGAAGCAGAGATTAAGGCCAAATCGCCATAACTGCATTGATTGTGGGACCGGCGATGACCTATTAGAGTATTTGATTGACTGAAGATTCGCCCGGGATATTAGAAGACTCTTGTCCAATTGCCGGACAAGCCCTTGAAATTCAAATAATTTCCGCAATTCCTGTCAGACTTTCTTTCTCGCGCGCAGTTAAGGCAATAAGTGGCAAACTCTCCTCCTTGGCAAGGGGAGTGGGAGGGGTTGATTTGTTGTGACAAAGAACCCAACCCAACCTCCCCTCGGTAAGGGGAGGAGAAAACCTCCCAATACTTCCTTTTAGGTACGGGGAGGGGGAAACTGGCCAGCTACGCAAGATCGTCATCAGCGCGTCTTAAAGGGAGATTGTCATGTTTTTTCGAGCACTTCGTCCGTGGTTGGGTATGACCAAGGCCAAGCCCTCCCAACGGGCCAAATCGTTCCCAAAAAGGCCGCGCGGGTTGCTTATCCTGGAAACGCTCGAAGACCGCTGTGTTCCAGCTATCTTCACCGTCATCAACACCAACGACTCCGGTGTCGGCTCGCTCCGCCAAGCGATGCTGGACGCTGAAGCCGCGCCCAATGTCGGCGGGGTACCAGACGAAATCCACTTCAACATCCCCGGCAATGGCGTTCACACGATCTTTCCAGGCCCAGGCGTTCAGAGTCCGCTGCCAACGATCACCGAAGCGGTCATCATTGACGGTTACACGCAGTCGGGTGCCAGCCCCAACACGCTGGCCGTGGGTGACGACGCGGTGCTGACGATCGAAATCAACGGTTCGAACATGTCGGCTGGGGCGCAATTGTTCATAATCAACGGCAGCAACGGCTCCACGATACGCGGTCTGGCAATCACCCACGTGCCCTTTCGTAGCTTTTCCCTCGGCTACTTCGGACAACAGGCCAACAATAACACCATCTCAGGCAACTTCATCGGCACCGATGCCGAAGGCACAACCTTCCAGGCGGAGCCTCTCGATGCCATCGGGATCACTACTGGCAGCAACAATGTAATCGGCGGTACGGCGCCGGCTGACCGCAATGTGATTACCAGCGGCCGCACAATGATCGACATCGGTCAAGGCACGGGCAACGTCATTCAGGGAAACTACATCGGTGTGAACAAGGACGGTACCGCACCCCTACAGCCGTCCGCCGGCACCAATGCCATCAGCATTAACGGTCAGTTCTCGGGAGGCAACACGATCGGTGGCGTGACACCCGATGCTGGGAACGTCATCCTCGGCACCCTCACCGGTATCATAGTGGGCATCTTTAATGGCGGAACCATGCCCCCCAACGTCGTGCAGGGCAACTTTATCGGCACCAATGCCACTGGCACCGCGGGCTTGGGCGGTGGAGACGGCATCAACATCCAAAGCTCCAGCGACACCATCACAGACAATCTGATCTCCGGCAACTCGACCGGCATCTTCATTAATCACCAGGGCCCCCCGGGGCCTGGGCCGACGATCCGGGGCAACAAGATCGGCACCGACGTCAACGGCACTGTGGCTATTCCCAATTCGAGCGACGGCATCTTTCTCTTGTCATCTCCCGGTGGCGTCACCATCGGCGGGACCGGTCTGGGCGATGGTAATACCATCGCGTTTAACGGCGGATTCGGCATCAGGGTCAACGTGGGCACGGGTTGCTCCATCCTGGGCAACTCAACCTTCGCCAACGGTAGGCTCGGCATCACGCTCAATGGCGATGTTAACCCATTGCCGAACGACCCCGGTGATGGTGACAACGGTGCCAATGGGTTTCAGAACTTCCCGGAGTTGACCAATGCCGTTGGCGGCAGCAGCACCACCGTCACCGGCACGCTCAACAGCACGCCCAACACCACCTTCCGCCTCGAGTTCTTCGCTAACGACACAGCCGATCCCTCCGGTTTCGGCGAAGCAGAGACCTTCTTGGGGTTCACCATCGTAACGACGGACGGCAACGGTGATGTGAGCTTCACGGCAACGCAACTGCTTGGTACTGACGTGGGTCAGATCATCAGCGCAACGGCAACCAACCCGACCAATAGTACCTCGGAGTTTTCGGCCAATGTGGTCGTGACGACGGTCAACGGGAATACCCCTCCGGTGATCACCAGCTTTGCGGGGCCAGGGATCTTATTGGTAGGACAGATAGGGTTCTTTGGTGGGTCTTTCACCGACCCCGATAACGATATCTGGACCGCTACCGTGAACTTCGGCGACGGGACCGGCGACAGGCCCATGGACACGTTCTCTGACAAGACGTTCGGTAACCTGAAGGCGTTTGCCTCCCCAGGCACCTACACCGTGACCGTTACCATCGCCGATAACCACGGCGGCTCCGACACCCGCTCGCTCGTCGTCACAATTAACTCACCGACAAACTCACCGCCCCTGGCTCAGAACGACACAGCGCTCCTGAACACAACCCCCTCGCGCACCATCAACGTCTTGGCCAACGATTCCGACCCCGATGGCGATCATCTCACGGTGACCGCGGTCACTCAGCCCGCCAGCGGCCACGGTATCGTGACCATCAACGCCAATGGTACGTTGACGTACAGACAAACGGTTTACGTCAACGGCACGGAATCCTTCAGCTACACAATCAGCGACGGCCAAGGCGGAAGGGCTACGAGCACCGTGACAGTGACGGTCAACCTGCCGGCATCGGTGGGAATCCAGATGCTGATAGACCAGGTCAGGGATTCCAGCCTCAGCCAACCAAGGAAAAACAGCTTGGTCCCCAAGCTGAGCGCTACTCAAGACGCTCTGGCTCATCATCATCCAGTGACGGCGGCTATCCATCTGGTAACTTTTGGATTGCAAGTCCGCAGGTTCGAACGCGACCACATACTAACTACTACGGTAGCCGATCTGTGGCTCTTCGAACTACGGAATCTTTTAACAAATTTGTTCTGAGAAGAGATGGCGCAATCAATAATAGCGATTACGTTAGTTCAGTATTGCGTAAGCCACTAGGTAACTAGTGGCTTACGCTCTTTACCTCATCTCAGTGATTGGTCGTTCCCCTCGGCCTCTCTCTCCAGAGACGAAGCAGCTGATAACGGACCAGCGAATCGTTAACTCCTCTGGAATCTCTCTCCCACACACCAGAGAGTTTTTCGATCAGCTTGGGTCAATCACGCCCGAATCCATGACGATTCCCCTGCTCTCTCCCCCAACGTCAGCACAATGTCACAACCCTAACAATACTCAAAACCCAACGACAAAACGCCAGACTTTCTGCCTGGCGCTCGCTGTAAACCGTGTTGTAAAAACAGCCTCGATACTTGGAGGCAAGCTCCCCTTATATAGCGCGTTTGCGAACTATCTTTAAATGACGGAGAGAGTTTTTCTCATCAGTCGAACATGATGCTGGATAATGGGTTACATCGAGTGCCTTCGACCGAGCTGTTAAGCGCGACACTTATCTCTTTCGGTGAAGGAGAGATGTTTGCTTCTACTCTGTGCATGACGCGCGCCATTGGTTTCATAAATATTGCTTTGCCCCTTGTACGGGGAAGCATGAAACGCACCTGTTTACTTTTTCTCTAGCACGCAGATTGCTCCTTTCCTTACTGCAAAAAGGATGGAGGTGTAACGTGCATCGACGATGCTGTTTTTGTGCATGTTAATGTGTATTCCTGAGAAGGTGAATGCACAGTATTACTATTCCCTGCACTACGCGGCCCTAACGCGGAGTATCAAAGACTTGGGCCGATCCTCGCCATTTAAGAAGAGTGAGCGGGGGAGGTTTGAGACGAAGGTTGTGGTGAAGGAGTAGCATCCACAAAATCTAAACGCAGACTCTTCAGTTGGTGCTGGCGTAATTGATGAGTGTAAACACCACAAGCTCGTCCCGTGCGAGGTCGAGCTTGTGATGCTGTTAGTTCACCAGGAGCCTACACAGCTCTTGAGATGCTAGAAAGTATCATGCAGCGAATCGTGGTCAAGTGATTAATATCTCTACAAGATCATCGCCCTCTAAAGTCGCGCCGATACATGCACGTTGGGGCGGGTTCTCCCTATCTACCCACTCGTCCCATGCTAGATTCATTTCGGATTTACGATTCAATTCAGCGATGAAGATAGTGGCTGAAAGAACTTTGGATTTAGAACTTCCTGCTTCAGCAAGTGCACTATTGATAATGGCCAGGGCTTCGCGGGTCTGCTCGTAAAGTGAAGGTGCCTTCGATTTCGATGTTGCAACTGTGAAGATACGTCCATCGTGCACAACAAATCGACTACGAGTATCGACGCTTCCTGGAAAACGTTGAATAGTCATCACTTGTCCTGTCAGTGTATCACCTGGTAGCAAACATGAGTCGGTCGACCTTTCGTACAGGAGTAAATTCACCGAGTTACTCTATCGTGTTCCGCTTACCGTGAACATTCGCTCAGCTACTTTACCAAGGTGATCAATCCCGTTAGGCTCTGGGGTATTCTCATTGATGAGCTTCCAGGAAGCTCCCATCTCTCGAAAGCCCCTAAATTCTTGGGCAGCATAGCTGATGTTGAGGTGCGGTGTCCTGTATAGCTTGTCACCGTGGAAATGGGATTCGACGCCTGCTTCGACTAAGCCTGTGGTCAGCAGCGTACGTTCCACAGGATATGGAGCTTTCCCAATTCGAAAGTGGGTCTGGATGGCGTGGGACAGGGCTTTGAACAAGCATCGATTCTGCCAAGGCCCGACGTAGAAGCTGGTGGCCAAAGGCTTTGGTTCTCCTGCTGCGCGGCAGGCGAAGTGCCAATGAGTACCGTCCTGATTGGTCTTTACTACCATGCCTCGAAGGCCGTCTCGGTAGTGTAGCACCAATGCCCAAGACGTGAGGGACTTGAGTTGATGTTCAGTTACTGATCCACCATGTTGACTTGGTTCAGCCTGAAGCGCTGCTAATAGCAACTTCGGCGACCATTGTCCCTCTTCTGCTGCTTTCCACAGCGCCTCCTGACCCAAATACTGAACATTCTCGACCCCGGTCTCGCCCCCTACCCGGCTTTCTACCATAGATTGTAACACTTCCAGGCCATGGAAATCATAGGAATCGAGTCCGCCGCCATGGGTGGTTACAGCTTCTTCGATCTTCATCTGATTTGGAAGTTCGAGCATCGGCACACGTTGAGCCAGTGGCACCGAACTACCCGCCATCAAGGGGATGTTCATCTTCCGTGCCGTATCGACCATCTCCATGGCCCAATCCCATCGATAGGAGAGGTGCTTGTCGTTGAAGACAGGAACGACTCGGCCACTAGTGCGGAAAACTTTGACGATTTCATCAAAGAACCGTTTCCGAGGATACTCTCGCTGTCCCTTGCTATTAAGCGGATAGTTTCCATGCTCGCCGATACTTAGCACAGCATCGACTGCCAATTGCTTGCCCCCGAGGGTCAGGGCATCTTGGATCGAAGAGAAGATCGGAATGCCATATGCTTTGGCCACCGGCCAGGCTAGGTCTCTCTTCTCCGGAAACTGGTCGGCGTAGAAACTGACGACCTCGCAGCCCGAATCGGTAACCTGTCCGTTGAAATCATAAGGTTCGAGGAAATTTTCAATAATGACATGAGCATGACTGCGGTATGACATTTCAGTAAAGACCGCGGCAACCTTGAGCCGCCGTTTCGGCTGGGCCTGGCTGCGTTGATTCAGCAGTAAAAGGCCAGCAGCACCGGCTGCGGTTTGAAAAAATCGACGACGATCCACTATAGATAAGGCGTTCACAACGCCTGAGGGCAAGGAAGGATTCATGGCTGAGGAGAAAACCAATGTAGGGTATGGTACTGGCAGGAATTCAACTATACACATGGTGAACAGTAGGTGAAGCAAATTGTTACAAAACGCGGAATATCGTTAGGTTAATGAGGCTGTATATTTGGTAAGTAACAAACCCGTTGGCTGCGTCGTTCCGCAATTCGGAGCGGGGGAGGTTTGAGGCGACGGATTAGCTTGCAATTAGTGCGGGATCAAAGCGTTAAACGAAAGCATCGCAAGCCCGATCCCGTGCGTGGTCGAGCTTGTAATGCTGCATCGAACCCCCCATGAACCTACATGGCTCAAAGGAATGATAAAAGTAACATGCCTGTAATCAGGGTCAAGAAAAATACCCACCCGGAAGAGCTGCCCGGAGTTAATCGACGTGATGGCCACGGAGGACCTTTGGACGATTCCTGGCGGCAAGACGCCAGCGTCTAAACTTTATGCGGCCCTTTCG
>DAOMFV010000095.1:0-20788 GCA_035430005.1 Gemmatales bacterium | reverse complement strand
GGGCGGGGCGGCGTGGTCATCAAGAATACTTTCCTCTCCAACACTGATAACGCCTCGGTCAGCCTGCGGAAGCTGCTCCTGGAAAGCTGTAACCTCTTTGCTGTGCTCGACTGTCCCGGTGGCACCTTCCAGGGGGCTGGCGTGAAGACGGTGGTGCTCTTCTTCGAGAAAGGTGCGCCGACACGCAAGATATGGTACTACCAACTTGATCCCGGAAGAAACCTCGGCAAAACCAATCCGCTCAACGATGACGACCTTGCCGAGTTCGTCACGCTTCAGAAGAAGTCAGCCGACTCCCCCAAGTCGTGGAGTGTGGACGCCAAGGATATCGATCAGGCGACGTTCGACCTTTCGGTAAAGAACCCCAACGGCGGTGAGGAAGTGACGCACCGCAGCCCTGTAGAGATCATGGATGAAATCGCAGCTCTGGACGCTGAGAGTGCGGAGGTGCTGCAAGCCATCCGGGGGTTGCTATGAACAACGGATGGCCAAGAAAGACACTCGGCGAAATCTGCGGTTTTGTCCGTGGCCCGTTCGGTGGTAGCCTTAAAAAGGCAGTTTTCGTTTCCGATGGGTTTGCTGTCTACGAACAGCAACACGCCATTTACAATCAGTTCGAGGACATCCGATATTTCATAGACGATGAGAAGTTTCGTGAAATGCAACGCTTTGAACTTCGTCCGAATGATCTAATCATGAGTTGCTCTGGAACGATGGGAAGAGTCGCAATCGTCCCGCAATCTATTCGGCGAGGGATTATCAACCAAGCCTTGCTGAAACTGACTCCGTCGAAAGCTGTTTCACCAGAGTTTCTAAAATACTGGATGGATAGCACCAACTTCCAGGACAGCTTGAAGGAGCAATCTGGCGGAGCGGCTATTCAGAACGTAGCTTCAGTTGGCATCCTCAAAGAAATCCTGATTCCGCTGCCCCCACTCCCCGAACAACGCCGTATCGTCGGCATCCTCGACGAAGCGTTTGACGGCATAGCCACCGCCAAAGCCAACGCCGAAAAGAACCTGCAAAACGCACGGGCTTTGTTTGAGAGTCATTTGCAGGCGGTCTTCACCCAACGGGGCGAGGGGTGGGTGGAGAAACGACTCGAAGAAATTGCGAATGTACTTGGAAGGGGTAAATCGAGACATCGCCCTCGGAACGAACCAAAACTTTATGGCGGAAAGTATCCGTTTATTCAAACTGGCGACGTTAGAAATGCTGGACTAATCATCGAATCACACAGCCAGACTTATAGTGAAATGGGGCTTGCCCAAAGTAAGTTATGGCCAAAGGGAACTGTCTGTATTACTATTGCTGCCAATATTGCAGAAACGGCTATCCTGGGCTTTGACGCCTGTATTCCCGATAGCATCATTGGCGTAGTTGTGGATGAAGCCAAAGCCGACAACAAGTTTCTCCTTTATCTCCTTAGAAGTTTCAAGGTTCATTTGCAGGCACAAGGAAAGGGAAGTGCACAGGACAACATCAACATGGGAACGTTTGAGAATCAGACATTCCCATTTCCTTCACTAAGTAATCAGCAAAAAATCGTTAAAACTCTCGATGAACTTGCTGATGAAACCCAACGTCTCGCCACCATCTATCAGCGCAAGCTCGCCGCCCTCGACGAATTGAAGAAGTCGCTGCTACACCAAGCCTTCAGTGGGAATCTCTAGGAGTCATCGATGCCCGACGAAACTCCCCATTCTGAAATCGTCCTCTACCAGACCGAAGATGGCCGCACACGCATCCAGTGTCATTTCGAGAATGAGACACTTTGGTTGACGCAAGTTCAACTAGCTGAACTATTTCAGACAACCCCGCAAAACGTAACTACTCACCTGAAAGCCATTTACGACGAAGGCGAGCTGTCGGAAGAGGCAACTTGTAAGGATTACTTACAAGTTCGAGCCAGGTGACAGCAAATGAAGCATCGGGAGGGTGGCGAGTCATGAACGAAGCCAATCATTCAGTCATTCGGTGATTGGCGCGGCCGTTCCTTTAACACATAATGACGTGGATAATGGCTACGACAGTTGCACAGATCGATGCTTGGCGGGCAGCGCGCTCCGAGACCCAGAATCTGGAGTTCAAGGAAGCCAAGGTTCAGTTTGATAATCGCAAACTCTACAAGTACTGCGTGGCTCTGGCTAACGAAGGGGGAGGCTATTTGCTTTTAGGCATAGAGGACTCGCCACCGCGTAAAGTAGTGGGCACTGCCGCTTTCAACGATCCCGTGGAGATGGCCTCGATACTGTTTCAGAACTTGGGCTTTCGTGTGGACATCGAGGAAGTTCTTCATCCTGATGGCCGTGTTCTGGTCTTTCATATCCCAGGTCGTCCGCGCGGTACAGCTTTCGCTTTCGAGGGTTCCTATCTGATGCGGGCCGGTGAAGAGTTGGTGCCGATGAGCGAGGACCGACTCCGAGCGATTTTTTCTGAAGGTCAACCCGACTGGCTCTCTCAAATAGCATTGTCCGACTGTGATGACGACAAGGTCGTACAACTTCTGGACACTCAAAGTTATTTTGACTTGCTGCGATTGCCGTATCCAGTGAACAGAACAGGCGTACTTGAGCGGTTCGAGAGTGAAAAGCTCATTCAGCGTCTGGGGGCCTCGTGGTCTATCACAAATCTAGGAGCCATTCTGTTTGCCAAGAAACTGGATCAATTTGATCGACTGGCCAGAAAAGCTCCACGGGTGATCGTGTACGAAGGAAAAAACAAGCTCAAGACCAAGAGCGACAAGCCTGGAGTCAAAGGTTTTGCTGTGGGGTTTCAGGGCTTGGTGGAATATATTTTCGGCCTGGTCACATCAAATGAGGTCATTGAGCAAGCGCTACGACGTGAAGTAAAGATGTTTCCAGAGATCGCTATTCGTGAGTTGGTTGCGAATGCTTTGATTCATCAGGATTTCACTGAATCAGGTACTTCTGTGATGATCGAACTTTACGACGATCGGATGGAAATATCAAACCCTGGTAAGCCTTTCATCTCACCAGACAGATTCATTGATGAGTATCAATCGCGGAATGAGCGATTGGCTGACTTGATGCGCAGGCTTGGGATTTGTGAGGAGAAAGGAAGCGGAGTGGACAAGGTCGTTCATGCGTCTGAGGTCTATCAACTACCAGCACCGGATTTTCGCGTTGGTGAGCATAGAACTTCTGCGGTTCTTTTTGGGCACTTGGATATTGAGGAAATGGATCGCAACGACCGGATACGTGCTTGTTATCAACACTGTTGTCTTCGATATGTCATGAATGAACAAATGACGAATCAAAGTCTTCGAGAACGGTTCAAGTTGCCTGAAAACAAGGTCGCAACCGTTTCCCAAATCATCTCAGCTACTACAGATTCGGGAAAAATCAAGCTCGCCGATCCTACTCAAACTTCCACCCGTTATCGGAGTTACGTGCCATTTTGGGCCTAGTTTTTCTTTAAACGCAACCGGTATTTGTTAATATCAGTTTAACGCAAATCCTTAATTAACATGGACTTGCTTCTTTAAACGCAAAACTGCATTCCAAAACCTGACACGGCAATGCAAATGAATGAAGCCGAAACCCGTGCTGAGCATATTGACCCTGCCTTGAAGGCGGCGGGCTGGGGCGTTGTCGAGGGTAGCCGTATTCGTCGAGAGTATCCCATCACCATGGGCCGTATTGAAGGCCAGGGGCGGCGGGGTAAGTCACTCACCGCTGACTATGTTCTGGAGTATCACAACACCAAACTGGCAGTCGTCGAAGCCAAGGCCTGGGATGAAGAACTGACCGAAGGCGTGGGGCAGGCCAAGAACTACGCCGGGAAACTCGAAATCCGCTTCACCTATGCCAGCAATGGCCAGAGCATCTATGGCATCGATATGCAGGAGGGAACCGAGGGGGAAATCTCCGGTTATCCGTCACCAGATGAACTCTGGAACCGCACCTTTGCCGAGTCGAACGAATGGCGTGACCGATTTGCTGCCATCCCCTTCGAGGATAAGGGGGGATATTTCCAGGGAAGGTATTATCAGGACATAGCCATCGAGCGGGTACTGGCAGCCATCGCCGAGGATAAGCAGCGTATCCTGCTCACGCTGGCCACCGGCACGGGCAAGACGTTCATCGCCTTCCAGATCGCCTGGAAGCTGTTCCAGAGCCGTTGGAACCTGGGCCGCCAGCCTGACCGACGGCCGCGCATCCTCTTCCTGGCAGATCGCAACATCCTGGCGGACCAGGCCTATAACGCCTTCTCAGCATTTCCCGAAGATGCCATGGTGCGCATCGCCCCAGCCGACATCAAGAAAAAGGGCAAGGTGCCTAAGAATGGCAGCCTGTTCTTCACCATCTTCCAGACTTTCATGAGCGGGCCTGGCGATACACCCTATTTCGGTGAATACCCTCCCGACTTCTTTGATCTGATTGTGATTGATGAGTGCCACCGTGGCGGAGCCAACGACGAAAGCAACTGGCGTGATATTCTGAACTACTTTGCTCCAGCCGTACAGCTGGGCCTGACTGCAACCCCCAAACGTCAAGACAATGCAGATACCTATCTGTACTTCGGTGAGCCGGTCTTTGTCTACTCCCTCAAGGATGGCATCAATGATGGCTTCCTGACTCCCTTCCGATTGAAGCAGATTTCCACCACGCTCGATGAATACGTATACACTGCCGACGATAAGCTGATTGAAGACGAACTAGAAGCAGGGAAGCGATACGAAGAAAAGGATTTCAACAAGATCATCGAAATCATGGAGCGTGAGAGAAAGCGTGTTCAGATATTCATGGAGGGGATCAACCAGAAAGAAAAGACTCTGGTATTCTGTGCCACCCAAGTTCACGCCCTGGCTGTCCGTGACCTCATCAACCAGATGAAGACTAGCAAAGACCCGAACTACTGCCATCGGGTAACAGCCGACGACGGGGAACTCGGTGAAGAACACTTGCGCGACTTCCAAGACAATGAAAAGAGCATCCCCACGATCCTGACTACCTCTCAAAAGCTATCAACTGGCGTAGATGCTCGGAACGTCCGCAACATAGTTCTGATGCGCCCGATCAATTCGATGATTGAGTTTAAGCAGATCATCGGGCGTGGAACTCGCCTTTACGACGGCAAGGATTACTTCACGATCTATGACTTCGTGAAAGCCCATCACCATTTCGCCGATCCGGAATGGGATGGGGAGCCGATGCAGCCAGAGAACTGCACGACATGCGGTACTTATCCCTGCCAATGTGAGACTCCCTCACCGGTTCCATGCCCGGAATGCGGCCAGCGTCCATGTGAATGTGAGAAGGAACCTTGTGACAAATGCGGGCAAAAGCCATGCAAATGTAGAAGCAAGGTGAAAGCAAAGGTCAAACTGGCCGACGGCAAAGAGCGAACCATTCAGCACATGATGGTAACGACGTTCTGGCATCCAGACGGCACGCCCATGTCTGCCCAACAGTTCTTAACCTGTATGTACGGCGTGTTACCTGATCTATTCAAAGATGAAGCCGAGCTACGAATTCTCTGGAGCGATCCCGAAACCCGTACCAAGCTATTGATGGGGCTTGCTGAGAAGGGTTTCGGTCACGAACAGCTTGCCGAGATGCAAAAGCTCATTGATGCCGAGAAGAGCGATATATTCGACGTGCTGGCATATGTAGCCTATCTACGGGCACCTAAGACCCGTGAGGAACGGGCAACCAATGCCAAGAGTGCCATCAGCACACAGTTCAACAGCAAACAACAAGCGTTCCTAGACTTCGTTCTAACGCAATACGTCAAGGTAGGCGTGGAAGAGCTAGATCAAGGAAAGCTATCACCACTGCTGAAACTCAAATACAGCGCCATTGCCGATGCAATTGCAGACCTGGGCCAACCGGAACAGATCAAGGTAGTGTTCCGGGGGTTTCAGAAGTATCTATACGTGGGGGCTGCGTAATGTCGTATTCCTTCATGAACTCAAAGTGCTGTTTACGATACCCATGATAGCACGCTGGCAGACAACTGGAAGAGTTGGCCAGGCTTCGATCAGCATCTGCAAGTCAGGATCGGAGTCAAGTGCACATGATTCTGCACACTCGTTACTGGAATCATGTACATCTGTCGGGGAAAGTGGAGTGGTTCCGTTCCAGACAGGGTTACTTTCCAAACGGACTACATTTAGCGCAAAACTGATAGCAATTGCCCCTCGAAGAAATTAGTATTGCTCTCTGGTTATGCCAGTGAGGTTCTTCTGTGCCTGATCACGACCCTAAACTCACCACCGATTTTCCTGCCCACTTGCCAGAGCTGCAACAAGACAAAACGACTAGCCTGACTCGCCATATCACTGTCACAGACCCGGACAACACGAGGGGCTATGTCTCCCAGTCATACGGTTCAACGACAACAGCAGACGTTCAAACGGACTCTGCCTTTCCGTCTATTCCGGGCTATGAGATAGCGGGGATACTCGGGCGAGGCGGCATGGGCGTGGTCTATCGGGCCAAGCAGACGGCCTTACACAGACTGGTCGCCATCAAGATGATTCTTGGTGGCAAATACACCGACCCAGTCGCCCAGGCCCGGTTCCTGATTGAAGCCGAAGTCATTGCCGCTATCCAGCATCCGAACATCGTGCAGGTGCACGAGTTTGGCCGACATGATGACCAGCCATTCTTTGTGCTGGAGTTTGTATGCGGTGGATCACTCTCTGAAAAGCTAAAGGCTGACGGGCGATTCTCTCCACGAAAAGCGGCGTCTATAGTAGCGAAACTGGCTGATGGCATGGCTGCGGCCCACCAGAAGGGTGTCATTCACCGAGATCTTAAGCCGGCCAACGTACTGCTGACCGAAGTTGGGGAGCCAAAGGTTACCGACTTCGGGTTGGCGAAGACCGATCAGTCGGACATGACCGTTACGGGGGCGATAGTAGGAACGCCGAGCTACATGAGCCCGGAACAGGCGGCAGGAAAGACACGGGAAGTGGGCACCCCCACAGATGTGTATGCCTTGGGTGTCATTCTGTATGAACTGTTGACAGGTCGTCCTCCCTTCAAGGGCGACACGATGATCGAGACCATTCAACTAGTTCTAAATCGCGAACCAGAGCGACCTCGGGGGATTGAGAAAAAAATATCGTTGGACCTAGAGACAATCTGCCTGAAGTGCCTGGAGAAGGATGCTAAGAAAAGGTACGCCACGATGGCGGAATTGGCGACAGAGTTGAGGGCGTTCCTTGATGGTCGGCCGATAATGGCCCGACCAGTGGGGTTGCTAGAACGGGCTTGGAAATGGACTAAACGGAATCCAGCGTGGACAGCCTGGATCGCTGCTGGTTTGCTTCTTGGTGCCATTGCTACCATTACAGGAATCGCCATTCGGGCAGCAACACAGGCTACTGGATTGGTACATAGAGTGCTAGATGCAGACACAGCACAAGTCCCAGCAATTGTTGGTGACATGGCAGGGTATCGTAAGTGGGTTGATCCACTGCTGCGAGACGAGAACAGGAAAGCAGCGGAAAACTCTCGTCAGAAACTCCATACCAGCCTAGCTCTATTGCCAGTAGACGACACGCAGGTTGACTATCTCTATGGAAAGCTTCTGGATGCCACTCCGCAGGAAGTGTCAGTGATTCGTGATGCCCTTGTCCCACATAAGGCTGTGTTGCTAGACAAGCTGTGGTCGGTAGTAGAGCTGCCAGAGATAGGTACAGAAAAGCAACGACTGCGGGCGGCGGCGGCTTTGGCGAGGTACGACCCGGAAAATGACGAGTGGTCAAAAGCAGGCGACCTAGTAGTTAATTACCTTGTTCTTGAAAACCCAGTTTACTTGGAAAGATGGAGCGAAGTATTCCGTCCAGTAAAGAATCGGTTTCTTACACAATTGTCGAGAATTTACCAAGATCACCAACCGGAACGTACAGCGGAGCGTAGTCTAGCAACCAGCATTCTTGCCGACTACGCCGCCGACCAGCCGCAGGTACTAGCCGATCTGCTTATGGACGCTGACGAGAAGCAGTTTGCCATCATCTATCCAAAGTTCCAGGAACGTGGAGAGCAGGGATTGCCGTTGCTGACAGGCGAGATCGATAAAAAGTTGCCAGCCGAGTTGCCATCGTCAGACAACAAGCGAGAGAAATTGGCGAAGCGCCAAGCGAATGCGGCTGTTGTGCTCTTGAGGATGAATCAGCCAGCAAAGGTGTGGCCATTGCTTGAGCACAGCCATGATCCGAGAGTACGGAGCAATCTGATTCATAAACTCAGTCCGCTAGGTGCGAATGTGAAAACCATCGTCAACCAATTGGATGTGACTCAGGATATTTCGATTCGGCGGGCGTTGTTGCTGTGTTTAGGGGAGTTCGGCGAAAAGGAGTTTACGCCGGCCAATCGTCTGGCAATATTGCCGAAGGTGCGTGAGATGTATCGCACGGAGGCTGATCCGGGACTTCATGCAGCTTGCGAATGGCTGTTACGGACATGGAAGCAGGAGGCGTGGTTGAAGCAAGTCAATGATGAGTGGGCCAAGGGCAAGGAACAACGAGAGCGACGTTGGGTAGGAATCGAGAACGCATTGGCGAAGGACAATGAGAAAACTCCCCCGCAATGGTATGTCAATGGTCAAGGGCAAACGATGGTCGTGATTCCTGGGCCTGTGGAGTTTGTAATTGGATCACCGACCACCGAGGTCGGCCGATCAGACAACGAATTTATGCACAAGAAGCGGATCGGTTGGTCGTTCGTGATTTCCGCTAAGTCGGTGACAGTAGAGCAGTACCGCCGGTTTGCGAAGGCCTATCCTTTGCTCGCGGTTTATGCTCGCACAGAGGATTTGCCTATTGTCGGAACATCATGGTATCAGGCAGTGGCTTACTGTAACTGGTTGAGTAAGGAGGAAGGCATCCCTGAAGACCAATGGTGTTACGAGATCCAGGGAGATGTGACGAAATTCAAGGAGAAGTATCTGAGCCTGTCTGGGTATCGGTTGCCGACCGAAGCGGAGATGGAGTATGCAACCCGCGCGGGAGCATTTACCAGCCGCTACTACGGGGAGACGGAGGAATTGCTTGGAAAGTATGCATGGTATCAGAAGAACTCTCAAGAGAAGACGTGGCCAGTGGGAAGCCTGAAACCTAACGATTTTGGATTGTTCGATGTGCAGGGGAATGTGTTTAGCTGGTGTCAGGATAGCTACACTACATCACCACCCAAGGAAGACAAAGAAGAAACTTTAATAATCAAAGGTACTGATCGCCGCATGCTGCGTGGAGGCACGTTTTTCAATGTTCCGTCGGTAATACGTTCTGCCTTTCGTGGTAGCGTTGTACCGTCGTATCGAAGCGACGGTAGCAGCTTCCGTCCGGCGAGGACTTTACCACTTAGCCCTTTTCCAGCTTTACAACCCGCCAAAAACTAACATGAAAATGGGAAGAGACGATGGCAACTTGAAGGCTGCATATAGAAGTGATGGTTATCACGAAACGGGATGATCTGAACTTGTGGCCTGGTCACCGGCGATCCCATCAGCTCCTAGTCCTTTGCAGCTTGGTCTTGGCAAACCTTCAAATTAAGTCTTAGGTATGGGGAGACGATTATGGAGAACACTCCAGGATAGCCAACATAGCACGCTTCATTTGCCTTGAGAGCGCAGGCCATGCTTTGACAATCTTGGCTAAGTCAGGATCAGTTATCATTGAATTGTGAGTAGTTGCACATGTTTCTGCACAGTCTTCATTGGAAACATCTGAATCAAACGGAGTATTCTGAGGTGTTCCCTTCCAGACGGGGTAATATTGAGCCGTGCACGAAGTAAGTGGGGCGCCATGCCGCGTACTTCGTGCGCGGCTCTTCTTTCTACTATTCGCTTTCGCCCTTCTCACCTGTCCCTGACGATGCTCCCCCCTAAGATAAGGGGCCTCTCGATATCTTGGCGGAGGCTGGTATGGCGTCGTCGATTACGTTGGTAACTGGCGCGGGCGGTTTTATTGGCGGGCATCTCGTGAAGGTGCTGCTGGCCAAGGGCGAAACGGTGCGGGCTGTCGATCAGAAGGCCAAGGATCAATGGTGGCAGCTTCACCCGGAAGCGGAGAGCCTGCAACTCGATCTCAAATCTCTCGAGAATTGCCGGACGGCCAGTAAAAGCGTGGCCAACGTGTACAACTTGGCTGCTGACATGGGCGGCATGGGGTTCATCGAAACCCACAAGGCCGAGTGCATGCTTTCGGTGCTGGTCAGTACCCACATGTTGGTGGCAGCCAAGGAAGCTGCGGTGAAGCGGTTCTTCTATTCTTCGACAGCGTGTGTCTATGCTGCCGACAAGCAGACCTCTGCTGCGGTTATTCCACTGAAAGAATCGGATGCTTACCCAGCCATGCCCGAAGATGGCTACGGTTGGGAGAAGCTCTTCAGCGAACGGATGTGTCGTCACTTCCGTGATGACTATGGCATCGCTACCCGGGTGGCTCGCTACCACAATGTCTATGGCCCCAATGGCACCTGGACAGGTGGACGTGAGAAGGCCCCGGCTGCGATTTGTCGCAAGGTCATCCAGGCTAAGCTCAGCGGTGAGCACAACATCGAAATCTGGGGCGACGGGAATCAGACCCGAAGCTTCATGTACATCGACGATTGTCTGCAGGGCTCACAGGCCATCATGAACAGCGACATCCTGGAACCGATCAATCTGGGCAGCGATGAACTGGTTACCATCAATGGTCTGGTCGATATTGTGGAGAGCATCGCGGGCATCAAGCTGAAGCGGAACTATAAGCTCGATGCCCCCAAGGGTGTCAATGGTCGCAATAGTGACAATACCTTGATCAAGAAGTACCTCGGCTGGGCGCCAGGCATCAAGCTGCGTGATGGCTTGGAAAAGACGTATGCCTGGATCTACGATCAGATCGTCAACAAGCGACCCTGCCCGGTGTATTAAGAATGACAACACCACCACCACAACCCAAGGCTTTGACTCGTCCGCCTCGGGTGACGGTGCTGTACCACTATTTCCACCCCGATGATGTCGTTTCCGCCCGTCATTTCAGCGACTTTGCCAGCGATCTGGCGACTCGTGGCTGGGATGTCGAAGTACTGCCCTGCAACCGTGGGTGCAGGGATGAATCGAAGGTGTATCCTTCTGATGAAGAGTGGCAGGGCATCCATATCCATCGCATTTGGCGGCCCAACATCAAGCAGGCATCGACCAAGGGGCGGGTTCTGAATGCTCTGTGGATGATCGCAGCCTGGGCACGGCTCGCCTTCAGGCGTGGCGACAAGCGGCCCGATGTCGTCGTTATTGGAACCGATCCGGTGCTGAGCGTGCTGGTCGCCCCCATCATCAAGCGGTTCAACAAACAGGTGAAGATCGCCCACTGGGCTTATGACCTATACCCGGAGGCCCCGATCGCTGAGGGGCTCATGAGCGAAACGAGCTGGTTTACCCGCTGGCTGAAGAATCGATTACGTACTGCCTACCGTGCCTGCGACTTGATGGTAGACCTTGGCCCCTGCATGCGGAAGTTGCTCGATAAGTATGAACATCATCGCCCAGCCAAGACGCTGGTTCCCTGGGCTCTTTCGGAGCCAAGCGAACCGGACAAGCCTGATCCCCGAGTGAGGAAGGAGCTTTTCGGCGATGCTCCGCTGGGGCTGCTCTACTCGGGCAACTTTGGCCGTGCTCACAGTTACGAATCGCTATTGGCTTTGGCCCGGCAACTGCGTGGCAGTGGTGTCCATTTCTGCTTTGCGGTGCGAGGCAACAGGGCTGATGAGCTGAAGCAGGCGGTGACGGCGGAGGATACCAATATTAGCTTTGCCGGGTTTGCTTCGGAAGAAGACCTGGCCAAGCGGCTGGCATCAGCGGATATTCATCTGGCCAGCCTGCGATCGAACTGGAACGGTGTTGTCGTTCCCTCGAAGTTCTTCGGCTCGCTCGCTGCTGGTCGACCAGTACTATTTGCCGGAGAACCCGACTCAGGATTGGCTCATTGGATACGAGAATATCGAGTAGGTTGGGAACTGCGTGACGAGAACCTGGCAGCGATTGCTGAATCATTGAAGAAACTGACACAGCAGCCTGCCTCGCTGACTGAGATGCAACTTCGCTGCCACCGGGTGTATCAAGAACACTTCTCTCGTCGGGCGATCATGAATCAGTGGGATGCGGCTTTGAGGGGTTAGTCGGGTAAGTGGTTTGCTAGTAGTTCATGTCACATTGGCCAGCTTGGCTAGCCAAATCCCTCGCCATAGCCCTGTCAATCGATCATTTTGCGGGTGGACACGCGGCCTTTGGCCTCTATCCTTTCTCTGTCTCCGTTAGGAATTGATGAAACTTTGGCACTTGGTGTCATTATCCTCTCAGTCTTAGGACCGCTCGACATGATTGAACAACCATCACACGTACCGGGCTGTGTACGTCCGATGAAGAATCCGTTGCGCTGGATGGTTTCGTTACTGGCGCTCTTCACGCTCGCTTCGCCCAGTTTTGCCGGGGAAGCAGACCTTGTTATCCCCCCACTCGATTCCGTGAAGTTCATGGGCATCGACGGCAAGACGCTACTCTATTCCGGACTTGTTGTCTCAGCCATCGGTCTGGCGTTCGGACTCTGGATTTATTCTCAGTTGAAAAACATGGCAGTGCATCAGTCCATGAAAGACGTTTCCGAACTGATCTATGAAACCTGCAAAACCTACTTACTGACCCAAGGTAAGTTCCTGGCCATTCTGTGGGTCTTCATTGCGGTCGTCTGCGGTTACTACTTCAGTTCGCTTGCTGAATACAAGCCTCTGGGGGCCAAGGAAATCCAGCACGGATTCCCATCTCATATTGTGGCGATCATTCTGGTCTTCAGTGTCATCGGTATCCTGGGCAGTTATCTTGTGGCCTGGTTTGGCATCCGGGTCAACACTTTCGCCAATTCTCGTACCTCATTCGCGGCTCTCACCGGCAAGGCGTACCCCTGCTATGCCATTCCGCTCAAGGCAGGCATCAGCATCGGCATGCTTTTGATTTCGGTCGAATTGCTGCTCATGCTCATTATCCTGATCTTTGTGCCCCGAGAGTATGCCGGCCCCTGTTTCATCGGCTTTGCTATTGGCGAATCGCTTGGCGCTGCTGCACTGCGTGTAGCGGGTGGCATCTTCACCAAGATTGCTGACATCGGTGCTGACCTGATGAAGATCGTCTTCAAGATCAAGGAAGACGATGCCCGTAACCCTGGCGTGATCGCTGACTGCACGGGCGACAATGCCGGTGATTCGGTAGGGCCTTCTGCTGACGGTTTTGAGACCTACGGAGTGACCGGCGTGGCATTGATCACCTACATCCTGCTGGCTGTCAGAGGTGCCAATGAACAAGCGAAGGAAACACTGCAGGTACAACTGCTAGTCTGGATCTTCATGATGCGTGTCATCATGGTGCTCGCTTCGCTTGCTTCCTACTACATCAACGAAGCGATGGCCAAGGCCAAGTACAGTGAGGCGAAAGACTTCAACTACGAAGCACCTCTGACCTTCCTAGTCTGGCTGACTTCCATTGTTTCGGTTGTTCTCACGTATGGCCTGTCCTGGCTCCTGATCAAAGACCTGGGCGATGGCAACATGTGGTGGAAGCTCTCAACTATCATCTCCTGCGGCACCCTGGCCGGGGCGATCATCCCTGAACTGGTGAAGATCTTCACTTCGGTCGAATCGAAGCACGTCGCTGAGGTTGTTACCTCTTCAAAGGAAGGCGGCCCGTCGCTGAATATCCTTTCCGGTTTGGTAGCTGGCAACTTCAGCGCCTACTGGCTAGGGATCGTCATTGTCGGTCTGATGGGAATAGCTTATTACGTCAGCATGGAGATTCCCGAAACCATGATGATTGCTCCGGCAGTCTTCGCCTTCGGCCTGGTAGCGTTCGGCTTCCTGGGCATGGGCCCGGTGACCATTGCTGTAGATAGCTATGGCCCGGTGACTGATAATGCTCAGTCTGTCTACGAGCTTTCGAACATCGAGACGCTGCCTAACATCAAGGAAGACGTTAAGAAGAACTTCGGCTTCGAGCCTAACTTCGAGGTTGCCAAGGAGAACCTGGAAAAGAACGACGGGGCGGGCAACACCTTCAAGGCTACTGCCAAGCCGGTGCTCATTGGCACTGCAGTCGTGGGGGCCACAACGATGATCTTCTCGATCATTATGTCACTGACCAATGGTTTGCAGCCGCAATTCTTGAAGTACCTGTCGATCCTCAACGCTCCGTTCCTGCTCGGCCTCATCACCGGCGGTGCAGTGATCTATTGGTTCACTGGTGCTTCGATGCAGGCGGTCACCACCGGCGCATATCGTGCTGTCGAGTTCATCAAGAAGAACATCAGGCTCGATGACTCGGTCAAGAAGGCATCCACCGAAGACAGCAAGAAGGTGGTGGGCATTTGCACCCAGTACGCTCAGGCGGGTATGTTCAATATCTTCCTTACCGTCTTCTTCTCAGCACTGGGCTTCGCCTTTGTGGATGAATACTTCTTTATCGGCTACTTGATCTCCATCGCCCTGTTCGGGTTGTATCAGGCTATCTTCATGGCCAACGCCGGCGGTGCCTGGGATAACGCCAAGAAGATCGTCGAAACGGAGATGAAAGCCAAGGGCACACCGCTCCACGATGCGACAGTGGTGGGTGATACTGTGGGCGATCCCTTCAAGGATACCTCCTCGGTGGCTCTTAATCCGATCATCAAGTTCACCACACTCTTTGGCCTCCTGGCTGTTGAACTGGCGCATTCGATGAAGGGGAATCCGCAAACGCTGTCCTTGAGCTATGGCTTGGCGGTTGCCTTCATCGCCATCTCCATGTTCTTCGTCTGGCGCAGCTTCTACGGCATGCGGATCAAGGTCGAAGGTGGCAGCCACTAACCGAGGTTGATTAGATATCTGACTATGCCGGCCCGATGCGATAATGCATCGGGCCGGTTACATTATGCCCTTGACAGATTCAACTTTCTCTTGCAGAGTATGAGCATCCTCAAGGATATTGCCATGACACATTTGACCGAAGCGCTGCACAGCCTGTCGGAAATCCATGCTCACCTGGCCCGGGGCGAGGTCTATCAGGGGGTGAAGGCCCGACCGGTGATGCTCAGCGGGTTGATCGGCACCCTGGCTGCCGTCGTGCAGCCACGATTGATAGCAGATGGCGATGTGCATGGATTCGTCTGGTACTGGCTACTGACGGCTGTGGTGTGTGCCTTGGCAGGGGCAAGCGGCGCGATTCTCAGCTACTTTCTCGAAGAAGATGAACTGGCCCGGCGGCGGACTCGCATCGTGGTAGGGCAGCTATTGCCCAGTCTGGCAGTGGGGGCGTTCCTGACACTTGCCCTTCTGCCCGTTATGGATCATTGCGTAGGGATGTTGCCCGGCGTGTGGGCAATGCTCTACGCTTTAGGACTCTTTTCCAGCCGGCCCTATCTGCCTCGGGCAACCGGCTGGGTAGGTTCGTACTTCGTCGTGACGGGGACGCTGCTGGTGAGCCTCTTGCCACTCGCTGCTATTCCTTCGCCCTGGAGCATTGCCCTCGTCTTTGCGCCAGGGCGGGCAGTTCGGTTTGGCACTGGTGCTCCATCGCAACGCCCAACGGGAGAACGCCCATGGCTAAGTCGAAGAAGGTCCTTGATCATTCGGATTACGAAGAAGCAGGCCGTTTTGCTTATGATGGTCTAGCCCGCATCCTGCATGAGAAGTCCAGGCTGTCAATCATGACCAGCCTGATGACTCAGCCCCAGGGCTTGCTCTTCAACCAGTTGAAGAAGCTTTGTGCCATGACTGATGGCAACCTCAATCGCCATCTGGATGCCCTCTATAAGGCGGGGTATCTGGAAGTATGGAAGAAGCAGGATAGCGTTCGCTCGCAGACGCTGTTCCGGGTGACAGCCACCGGGAAGAAGGGATTCCTGGCTTACCTGCAAGAGCTGGAAAAGGTTGTGCAGGATGCATTACCGACGAAGCACTCATCAGTCACCTCGGGTAACATTCCGGGCTGGCAACTGGGTTGGATGATGAGTTAAGCAGCAGACATCTCGAAGATAACCTTGCACATCGGACACTGAACCTGCATGCCCTGATATTTCGATTCTACCTCAAGCAAGTGACCATTCGGGCAGTTGAACTGCGTCATGGAGAGCGGCTCTCTTGATTCCCGGGCGGCGTTATTGACCTGCATCATCTCCGAACCCGAAAGACTGTGAAGGCCAGTCGGTGCAGCGTTCTTGGCAGCTGGAGGTGCCTGTACAGAGGGCGCAGGGGGTGCCTTTAGCGTAACTTTCTTTTTGGAAGGTTTACTGTGGATCGGATCAATACCCGATTCCTTCAGTTCCATATTGAACTGAGTATCAACTACCTCGAACTCAAAATCATCATCGGGAACAGTCACCGCTCCAACTGTGGTGGCTTTGGGAGCTATTGCTGCGTCGTCCACCAAAAAAGAATCGTTCTCGACGAGTTCCGGAGCCATTGGTTTCTGATCGTCGGTATCGTTTTCCTGGCCTGCGTTCGGCGGCGGTGGAATGCGTTTGGTGGGCGGAACGCTTTTGATTCGAATGGTTGGGGTGAGTTGTTGCTTCGGGGGTGGCGGCTCCTGCTTTGCCTTGGTCTGCTTCTTGAAGGCATCCGGCTTGGCCACGCTGAGTGTCATGCCGTTGGAGGTGAGCATCATGCCGGGCTTCATTGAGACCAATTGCTGACACGACGGGCAACGGATTTCTTTGCCCAGATATTTCCGTTTCACCCGCAGAATATGGCCCTGAGCACATTGGACTTCATACTTGGCACCGGGCGGCTCCCCGGGCCGAGGTGGCGAGGTATGCACGACGGCATTGCACAAGGGACACATCAGCCGCTGGCCGATATGTTCCTTGCCGATCTCCAAGGTGTGACCAAGCGGGCAATGAATCTGAAACACGACAACCTCTGGGCGAACAGGGGCGCTGGCAGCCGTGCCAACTGGGTATTACCAGTTCATGAGAAGTGTACCCCATGCCAGCCCTGCGCCAAATCCACTCATGACAACTTTCTTGCCGGGAGCGACCAGGCCGGTCTGGATGGCTTCATTCAAGGCCAACGGTACCGATCCGGCCGAGGTATTGCCATACTTCTTGACGTTGGCATGCACTTTTTCGCGGGGAATACCCAGCACATCAGTCGCAGCGTGAATAATTCGCACGTTCGCCTGGTGGGTGATGAAGTAGTCGACATCGTCGACGGTCAGGCCCACATTGTTCAGAACCTCGGTGATGCTGTCGCTGAGGATGCTGACTGCCCAGCGAAAAACAGCTCGACCATCCATGTGGAGGTATTGGAGGCCCTGGTGGAGAGTTTCTTCGTCTGGGGGGAGCCTGCTGCCACAGCCGGGACGAACCAATAGTTCAGAGCCGGCCCCGTCGGAGCCAAGCTGATAGCTGGCGATGCCAAAGTCGTTCACCGACTCTTCCAGGATGACCGCCCCGGCACCATCGCCGAAAAGAGGATAAGTTTTGGGATCGGTGGGATTGGCGATCCGGGAATTAGTATCGCCGCCGATGACCAGCACCTTCTTGGCCAGACCGGCCTTGATATAAGTCGCCCCGGTGACGAAGGCATAGATGAAACCGGCACAGGCAACGTTGAGATCAATAGCTGGGCAGTTCAGATGCAGGCGATGTTGCAACACGTTGCCGACGGCGGGGAACGAGGTATCGGGAGTGTACGTGGCTACAAGAATGAGATCGATTTCGGCGGGATCTATGTTAGCGCGTTCCAGACACTGGCGTCCCGCTTCGTAACAGAGATCGCTGGTTGCCTGGTGAGGCAAGCAGTGCCTTCTTTCCATAATTCCGGTACGGCGGACAATCCAGTCCACATCGCAACTGAAATGCTGACTCAGAATCTCGTTCGTGACCAGGCCGTCGGGAACGTAGCTTCCACACGAGCGGACTCGCACGCCCAAAATGCTACGGCATGGAGGTTTCCGACTTACCGCGGGTGCTGTGCCATTGGCCAGGGCCAAACCATCATGTTTCATAATGCATACGATCTCGGACAAAACTGAAGAAATGAACTTTACCCAGTTCGCTATCGACTGGTCAAGAGCGAGCTTGGGCCACTTTGGTATCATAAGAAGACAGAGAGGTCTTTTCCAATGATCGGAACGAGGGATGAATCCAATGCGGCAACGTCATCTGGCCCTATTTGTCTTTGATGATGTCGAAGTACTCGACTTCGCCGGGCCGTTTGAGGTATTTTCCGTCACCCAGTGGCAGAGTGAAATAAAGCCGTTCAAGGTCTCGCTCGTGGCGGAGAAGCCCGGACCCGTTCTGGCTCGGAATGGGCTGAGCATCAATCCTCACTTTGGTCTGTACAACCATCTGCCTGCTGACATCATTCTTGTACCAGGTGGCCTTGGCACCCGGCGCGAGATGCTGAACCCCGTGGTGCTTGACTGGCTCAGGAAACAAGCTCAAACCGCAGAGCTGGTGCTTTCCGTTTGCACCGGGTCTCTGGTGTTGGGTGCGGCCGGTTTGCTTGATGGCCTTGCCGCTACGACGCATTATTTACGGTTTGATCTGCTTCGACAAACGGCCCCACGATGCCAGGTGCATGAGCATCAGCGAGTTGTTGATACTGGAAAAATAGTCACTTCAGGTGGCATTGCAGTGGGCCTCGATATGAGTTTCCACGTCGTTGCCCGGCTGCTCGGGAAAGATGTGGCGGTAGAGACGGCAAAGTATATGGAGTATCATTGGAGTGGATGAGGCTACAATCGTAGTTCAACTGCTCGGCCCGTTCGAGCAGACTCATAGATACCAAGGATGATCTCGACAGCCTTGCGTCCTTCCTTGCCATCGACGACAGGCTGACGGCCTGTTTCGATGGCTTCCACAAAGTCAGCCAGTTGGCGACGATGATATTCATGCGAGATCGCGGCTGGGTTGCTCGATCCGCCACTGGTACCTACCTTCTGAGCAAACCGTTGTCTGATCGCTGTGTCAGTCTCTTGTTCCTTGACGAACTCCCATCGCAAGAGGTCTTCCTGCTCCACCACGGCTGATCCCTGGTTCCCATGAATGCCGATGGTCTTGGGCAAACCTGGCCAGACACTGGTGGTTGCCTGGATGACACCAAGAGCACCATTACGAAACTGTAGACAGGCGACGGCAGTATCTTCCACTTCAATTTTTTCGTGAGCCAGCATCGCTGTGAAGGCGCTGATCCGAACGACAGGTCCCATGAGCCATTGCAGCAGATCGACATTGTGGATGGCCTGATTCATGAGCGCCCCGCCTCCATCGAGGGCCTGAGTACCTTTCCAGCCACATTCGTCGTAGTACTCCTGACTGCGCCACCACTTCACGGTCGTTTCGCCGAGGGTCAGTTTGCCGAAACGGCCCTGATCAACTGCTTGTTTGAGAACGACGTTGGCGTCAGCAAACCGTGACGGGAAGATGGTGCATAGCTTGACCCCTGCTTTGGCACAGACCTCGATCAACTGATCACAGCGGTCGAGGGTGATTTCGAGCGGCTTTTCAACCACGACATGCTTGCCCGCAACTGCCGCCAACCTTGCTGGTTCGAGATGGTTACCGCTGGGGGTACAGATGATGACCATGTCCAGGCCGGGGTGCTGAAGCACCTCTTCGATGCTGGCGTAATACCTAGCATCGGAGCCGACAGCTTGTTTGACCGTCTCAGCGCCGGCGGGGTTCCTGCTTTGCAGGGCGACGAGCTTGGTTTGGGGAATCTCAGCGAGCGCTGCCGCGTGAAACCGGGCGATCATGCCACAACCGATGATGCCAACGCCGAGCATGGAAAGATCTTTCGTATGGTTGTGCCAAACTCCGGCTGTACTCACGTCGGGGTGTGGATGCAAGCGATTGAGAACCACGCCCCGTCTGGGTACAGCCGGGGCGTGTTACAGCGACTCATTTTACACGTGCCAGCTCATCCTGCTCGCGCTCGTACTTCTTGTAAAGCTGATAGGAAGTCACGAGGTACTGCAACCCACTGAAGATAGTGGCTGTGACCATACCGTAAATCAGCAGGTTGCGTGCGAACTCCAGTTGTGAGGTGAAGTCTTGCAAAACATCCTTCTGCTTGAAGAGCAGACAGAAGAGAATCATCGCCAGGGCCAGGCACTGGAGCACCATCTTCAATTTGCCCCATTTGTCGGCACCGAAAGCGATGCCGAGGCTTTCGATGTAGCCCCGTAGACTGGTGACGAGCAGTTCGCGAGTGACGACTGCCACGACCATCCACGGATAGACACCAGTACGAACTGCTTCGAAGGGCAAGAGGCAAATGTACGATCCACAGATCAGCATCTTGTCTACGAGGGGATCGAAGCTGCGGCCGAAACTACTGACAATCCCCAACCGGCGTGCGGTCAGGCCATCGAGCCAATCGGTAACGGAAGCAATGAAGAAGGCGACGCCAGTAAGCAGCCATGCTTCCATACCGATCAAGACAAACATGATGATGGCCAGGAAGAACCGGGTCGCCGTCAGAAAATTGGGCAGGTTGAGTGGTGACGGTTCCCGCACTCGTCGAGGTGTGTGGGCTTCAAGGGTGGAAGTCGATGCTGGCATGGTGGTCGTTATCATATCTCCTGGAGCGTGGGAGGCATCGCTGCCTGCCCTAGAAGCATCCGAATACAGGTGTAGGCAGCCTCTGCTACCTGCACAGGCTTCATCTTCCATATCTCCGGGTTCATCAGTTCGACGGTCAAGTAGCCTTGATAGTCAATGTGCTTCAGATGATCGAGAATCGGAGTCAGGAGAAAATCTCCCTCGCCGGGCAGAATGCGATCCCCATCCCCGGCCATTTCTCGAGCG
>DAOMFV010000094.1:0-20902 GCA_035430005.1 Gemmatales bacterium | reverse complement strand
TCATTGACCTAACATCGGCATCTGCTTACAGATAAGTTCATAACAGGCTCTAGAGTTCCGATGAGATCATGAACGGAAGTCTTGGCGACTTCCGCTACATTGATCCGTTTTCGCGAACGTTGTTTTTGTTCTAACGCTATAATGACATCATCTACCATCCCTGACCCGGGAGCCTTGATGTCCACTTCCTTCTGCACCATCGAAGAAGCCCTGGCTGATCTCAAAGCGGGCAAGATGATCGTCCTCGTCGACGACGAACACCGCGAGAACGAAGGCGATCTGGTGCAACTCGCCGAGAAGGTCACTCCCGAAAGCATCAATTTCATGCTTACCCAGGGACGTGGTATCATCTGCCTGTCGATGTCAACTCCGATGTGTGATCGCCTGGGCCTCGATCCGCAGACCAGCATTAACACCACCCGCACCGGTACTGCCTTCACCGTCAAGTTCGATGCCAAGACCGGCGTGACCACGGGAACCAGCGCTTTCGACCGGGCTCGTTCGATCCAAGTAGCAGTCGATCCCCGCACCACCCCTGCTGACCTCGCCAAGCCTGGCCACGTCGATGGCCTCCGCGCTGCACCTGGCGGCGTGCTCGTACGAGCCGGTCACACCGAAGGTAGCACCGATCTGGCTCGTCTTGCCGGCTTCCAGGAAGCTGCGGTCATCTGTGAGATTCTCACACCCGATGGCCGCATGGCCCGCGTTCCCGATCTCATCGAATACTGCAAGACGCATAAGCTCAAGATAACTACTATCGCCGCCCTCATCGAATATCGGCGGACGAGAGAGAAGCTGGTCAAGCGGGAACTCACCGTCGATCTGCCCACCGAGTTCGGCCCCTTCCGCCTGTTCGCCTACAGCAGCGTCGTCGATCCCGAACCGCACCTGGCCATCTGTGCCGGCGGCCTGGGAGAGGTCGATACTGCTACTGGGCAGGTTCCCGTTCAGGAGCAACCGGTCCTCGTCCGTATCCATAGCGAATGCCTGACAGGCGACATCCTCGGCAGCCAGCTTTGCGACTGCGGCCCGCAGCTCAAACATGCCCTCGCCCAGATCAGCAAGGCCGGCAAGGGCGTGCTCCTCTACATGCGGCAGGAAGGGCGAGGTATTGGACTGCTTAACAAGCTCAAAGCCTACTCGCTGCAACAGGAGAAAGGCATGGATACCGTCGAAGCCAACCGCGCCCTCGGCTTCCCTGCTGACCTTCGCCACTATGGCATCGGCGCCCAGATCCTCGCCGACCTCGGCATCCGTGACATCCGCCTGCTTACCAACAACCCCAAGAAAGTCGTCGGCGTCGAAGGCTTCGGCCTCAAGATCGTCGAGCGAGTGCCTATCGAAGTGCCCACGACCAAGCACAATCAGCGCTACATGCAGGTTAAGAAGGAGAAGCTGGGGCACTTATTGAGTGATGCGGATTAAATGCTTGTTGTTATCCTTGATCAATACTGATTGAATCTAATAAATAGACCCCCTAGGAGCAATATGAATACAGCTCCGATGGCGACGGCAAAGCTTAAAACCACCAAACCAAGAGTCGACGACAGCCCAGAAGACAATGACATCATCATCGCAACATAAAAAGATATCCAGATGACCAAGGCCGTGAAAATATTTGGCATGCGGAGGTCTCTTAGCTTCTATTTCTTCCCCTCAATCGGCACATCATCACTGTTGCCCCACTCGCCCCAACTGGCGTGGTAGTTCCTGACGTTCTTCGCCCCCATCAACTCCATCGCAAAGTCCATCACCGACGACCGACCCCCACCCTGGCAGTGGGCAATCTGCGGCTGGGCCAGATCGATCCCGGCCTTGGCGAACAACTCCCTCAGTTCCGCAGGAGTCTTGAACCGCTTTGTCTTGCTGTCGATGAGTTGCTCCCAGTCAAGGTTCTTCGCCCCCGGCATGCAACCGCCATACCTGTTGGTCAGTTTGTTCTTGCCGGTGTATTCCGCCTCGGTGCGGGCATCGACGATGCCTGCTGACTTGGAGGCCAGCGATTCGAGAACATCCTTTTTGGTGGCCAAGCGATTGCTTTGAGCTGCCAGAGGGAACACGGTCGGTTTTGCTTCAACGGTCTCCGTCGAGATCGGCAGCTTAGCCGCTTTCCACCCCGTCCACATACCATGCAGTAGCTTCACATCGTTCAGGCCCCAGAATTTGAGAATCCACCAGACACGGGCAGCATCCTTATTATTGGCATCATCATAGATCACTACCGAGGCTTCCGGCGTGAGACCCAATTTCCCCAACCGAACGGCCCAGGCATCTTTATCTTTACCGTCCTGAAACTTCTTAGACCATTCGTTGCCATCAACAAGCACTGCTCCTTTGATATGCCCGGCTGTATAAGCATCAGCACTACGCACATCAAGAATGACCAATGGTCGATCGGTGAAGTTAAGCAATTCAGCAGGCTCGATGAGCATATTCTTCACCGGATAGTCCTCTGCCCTGACAGGATCTATGAAAGCCATGATGATCACGAAACAGCAGCAAGCACGAAACATATGGTCACCCTTGCGATTTCGCTTTGTCGAGGAAGTAATAATAACCCGGAATGCTCAACATCACGCAAAACAAGCCTAGCCCTAGGCTGATCACCAGCGATTGAAAGTCTACATGAGTCAACCTAAGCATATTGCACAAGGCCAGGATGATCACGCTGTCGATGACTAGAAACCCAAAGCCTAGAAGAATCAAAAATAACAGTCGCATGGTCAATGCTGTATCACCGTGATGCGGTTCTCCAAAACACGCTGACCCAGGTGCGGGATCACCGCTTCCTGGGCCAGTTGTTTCAGATAATAACTCGGCAGGCGGCCGGAGAGGATGATCATATCCTCTTGCACCTGGATTGTGACCAGCCGCAGGGCAGGCACACTGGATTGCTTCAATATCCGCTTGAAGCAATCATCGTGATTGTCAACAACAGCCATCACCGTGGAGGCGGACTTCATGACCCTTCTCCCGGAATCGGCTGCGTACCAGGCACCCTAGTTCTTTTCCACTCGGAAATCTTCGTGGCACTTGGTGCACGCAGCACTCAGATCGTTAACAGCCTTCTTCAGTTCGGGTAACTTCTTCGCTGTAGCAGCAGCGGCGGCGGCCAGAGAATGCTTGCGCATGTCTTCGGCGGCGCTCAACCAGTCCTTCGCTGACTTGCCGGCGGGAATATCGGTCGTCGGCACATGGGCCGTCGTGGCGACGCTCAGGGCGGCAAGCTTATACATGGCAGAAATCACTTCCTCAGACTTGCCCTTGGCGGCGAAGGCGGCTGAAGTCAGTCGTTTGTATTGAGTCAGGTTTCGATCAATCTCTTTGACCGAGACATCCATGATAGTTTTGAGGCTTGTTGTCTTGGCCAGGTCAGACTCGCCACCAGTCCCGGTCAGCTTCTTGTACCCCGCCAGGCTCGCTACCAACTTCTTGGCCTCATCCCCCTTCTTGGCCTTGGCAGCGGCGAGCAGTTCTTCCGCTGCCTGACGCAGACCAACCGCATTGCTCTGCCCGGCCCGCTGAGCAATCTCAGCATACACAAGAAGATTCGTTGCCTCAGCCTGCACACGCCGACCGTTCTGATTGAACTGCGAAGCGCTGGCTGTGTAAGAATTCAGGTTCTTGATCGACTCTTCTACCAGCTTGGTGTAGACAGGTTCAGGCAGAATTTCTTTCCAGTTGGAAATATCGAGCTTGGTGTCGGCACTTGAGCCCACGGAAAGGGCCAGGGTGGTAAGAGCGGTACAGGCAAAAAGCAAAGTACGCAGACGGTTCACTGAGGTGTCCTTCCTGTTGGAAAATCTAAAGATGCGAGTCTGACGCTGTGTGGCTGATTATAGCCCAGCGAAGGAGGGGTACGCAAGTACCTGCGCGAAAAGAATCTGTGAAGAAAAGATTGAAAGTAAAACCAGCCTAACTGAACAACTTCGCCAACTTCACTTCAAAGCCGGGCAGGATTTCGGGCACGCTCAAAGAATCACCATTGTGGAAGGTCTGAGGCAGTTCTTCTTCACGAAAGACTGTTGCTGCGGCACGGTCAGGATTACTGTTCGCACACCGGCGGCGAGACATTCAAGAGCCTTCTTGTTCATTGCCGACAAGCGATCACTTGGCGAACGCACTTCGACGACGAGATCAGGAGACACTTCCAATAATCCCTTGGGAACCGGGCCTCTGGGCAGTCTTTCTTAACTGTAGTAAAGACATCCGCCCCTCGCACAGCATCAGCCTTGGTCTTCACAAACGAATCAGCGCTCGCACCACGACCAATATCATTCGTTTCCAGATACTTACCTAATGCCAGGACAAATTGCATGCACACAGCCCCATGAGTAAATGTTGGCATCGGCATCTCCACGACAACCCCATCAACCAACTCCATGCGGTCGTTCTCATGCCGAGCGACAAACTCATCAGCGGTCATCAGTATTGGTGGTGTTGTAACGGTAGCCATGGCTTATTCTAGTAGACGCGGCAGGACGCCGCGTCATCATTGTAGTTTATACTCAACACGGTGATAAATGCTCATCACCGCTGAAGCGGCTGGAAGCCACCGCTACTTTACTTCCCCGTAGGCGGGGCAATCGCTTCCACCGCCGGTGCCGGGCTGATTACGATCTGAGCCCGCTGCTTGAGCTGCGGCACCATCACTTGTTTCAATTTCTCGCCATACACTTCACGCACGGGTTCTTTGAGGTCAGCAAACTTGACCTCTTTGCCTGGCTTCTTCTCAATGCACAGAATCACGTGATAGCCAAACTGCGTCTCGACGACTTCGGTCATCGTGCCAGCTTCCAGGGCGAATGCCGCAGCGGCAAACCCATCGACCATCACACCGATGCGGGGGAAGAACCCTAGGTCGCCACCGTTCTTCTTGGAAGGACAATCCGATTCCTTGGCTGCTACTTCAGCAAAGGCAGTCTCCAGGTTTTCGAGCTTCGCCTTGGATTTGGTCACCGTATCAGCATTCGGATCATTCTTTGCTGCCAGTTCATCGGCACGCTTGAGGATACCTGCCTTGAGCCCAGCAAGCTTCGCCTGAGCGGCCTGCTTCTCCGCAGCCGGGGCGTCAGCCTTCACAGCGATCAGCACATGGCGGCCATGCACTTCGCTGCCATCGAACATGATCTTGTTGCCGTTGAAGAATGTTTCCAGCTTAGTGTCATCAGCCTGACTCTTGACAAAGTTCTCCCAGCGTAGATCAGCGGTCAGCATCGTCCGCAGTTCCTGCTCAGATACGCCCAGCTTCTCCAGAAGCTGCTTCAGATCCATGTTGCCTTCTTTTTTAGCTTCTTCCTGCATGCGCTTGAAGCGAGATTCGATCTCCTCCGCTGAAGCTTCCACCTTGGCCGAGCGGAGATACTGATCAATGAGCATCAGCTCAACTAGGTTATTGACGATGGCCGGTCGCAGCTTGGCGACATCCTGAGGTGCGGCGAACTTGAGTTCCCGCTGCACCGCTGCTTCGGAAATGACCTCGCCATTGACTGTTGCTGCCGCCCCGCTGGCCGAGGTTTGAACGACTGCCTGTGGCGGCGACGCCGCCGGTGGCTGCTGTGCCATCAACCAGGCCGGAGCCCAGCCCACGATACCCAGAGTTATCACTGCCAAACCGCTATACCAACCCATGATTCCACCTCCTTGCGTACGGAGAGGCCTTATAGCAAATGAGGGATATTGGGGGAAGGCGAAGTACCCTTGAGATAAAGGAGACTTGATGAAGCAACAAAAGCTCAGCAGGAGCGCTCGAAGTCTTCGAGTGCTCCTGCTGAGCTTGAATCAAGTAACATCATGCCACCAGGCCCTTCCAGGTCTGGCTAAAATCGGATGCTCCTTCGGAGCAACAAAAACAATAGATCACCCTGGCGGGAGCGTATGGGAATCGAACCCACCGGCGACTTTCTTCAAGACGCCCTCTGGTTTTGAAGACCAGGGCCCGCACCAACGGTACAGACGCTCCCCTGGAGCCAGGAGAAATAACGGGGTGGACTAGGCCGTCCACACCAGCTTGCCGGTGTCGCCCTTTTCAATGCCGAGATAAACATCACGGCAGATATTGTCGACGAGTTCCTGCGAGATGCCGCGAGGGCGCACGCCACGCAGTTTCAGACGGCCGTTCGCATCCTTATCAAACGTCATCTTGCACATATCCTTCGGAGGAGTGCAACCATTGTCTACCACAGCGATTGTTTTGACGGCCATAACGTACACCACCTTCTAAGAGTTACTTTCACTATACCAATTTTCCCCTCTCCGATAAACGCCAATTGTGCAGAATGCTGAAGATACGCACATGGCAGAATGCTCGCCACTTTCTCAGATTTCAGAGTTGAACTTTCCCCCGCATCTAACACAACAAAAGGAGCAAGGAGTCAGAAGCCAGGAGCCAGAATGAATACGACCTCTTCACACAATCATCCATTCAGTCGGCGTGAGTGGCTCGCGGCCACCACGCTCACCGGCATGGCGGCACTTGTCGGCTGCAAGAATGAACAGCCACCTGTAGCCACTGTCGCTGCCGCTCCACGAGTCGATACGCCGATTGATCAGCTCATGCTGCAGTTCCCCGGCAAGATTCCGATGCGGGCGATCAATGACCGTCCGCCATGCCTGGAAACACCTTGGGACCAGTTCGCCACCGAGATCACTCCGAATAACGCCTTCTACGTTCGCTGGCATCTCCAGATGATACCGACGCTCGACGAGAAGACGTTCGATGCCAAGGCCTACAAGCTGAAAGTCACCGGCCACATCGATAAACCGCGTGAACTCTCACTCGATGAACTTCGCAAGATGCCATCCACCAGTGTCGTGGCAGTCAACCAGTGTTCAGGCAACTCCCGTGGTTTGTTCGAGCCAAAGATTCCCGGCGCTCAATGGACAAACGGAGCGATGGGCAACGCCAAGTGGACCGGCGTGAAGCTCGCTGATGTCCTGAAGTTGGCCGGTGTCAAAGCTGATGCGGTCGATGTCACCTTCGCCGGGTTGGACCGGCCTGGCCCCGAAACGGTTCCCAACTATGTCAAGGGCCTGCCCCTAGCTGAAGCCCTCAAAGATCAGACGCTGCTCGCCTACGATATGAATGATGCCCCGCTGCCCCCGCTCAATGGCTTTCCGCTTCGCCTCATCGTTCCCGGCTGGTTCGCCACCTACTGGGTCAAAGCACTCAGCGAAATCAGCGTCGTCACCAAGAAGTACGAAGGCTACTGGATGAAGCCTGCCTACCGCATTCCCGCCCCCGGCCAGGCCGATAAGCCTGGCAACCTCGCCAAGGACACCGTGCCCATCAACAAGATGATGGTGCGATCCTTCTTCGTGAAGCCGGGCAGGGACAGCGAAGTAAAGGTCAACAGCCCCGTCCCTCTGGAAGGCATTGCCTTCGACGGCGGTTCCGGCATCAAGACTGTGGAACTTTCCGAAGATGGCGGCGTCACCTGGAAGCCCGCTGAACTTGGCAAAGACCTCGGCGCCTATTCCTTCCGTCGCTGGAAGCTCTCCTGGACACCAACGAAAGTGGGCGACCATCGTCTCCTCGTCCGTGCCACCAACAACGCCGGCGAGACGCAGGTTGAACAACCCACCTGGAGCCGCTCGGGGTATCTGCGAAACAACATTGAAAGCTGGACTCTCCGAGTTATGTAACCACTCGCACAGCTCGTCCCCGGTCTCCGACCGGGGACGAGCTGTAACTCCGCCGGAAGACCAGAACGGAGATGTGTTCACTTCTGTTGACTCCCGGCAGAGCCGGGATTGCAGTGCGTCCCCCGTCGGAGACGGGGGACGAGAAAGTGGTGTAATGAAACTCCTCATCCCCGCCAACGTGCTCGGCCTCATCACTGCCATCGCCGTAGCCATCTCCGCACCCAGCTACGATGGCCCAAAGCCGCTCACTGCTGAAGTCACAACCCCTGCCCCGGTTGAAGTCGAAGGCATCGGCTCAGGCGCCCTTATCATTCAAGGGGGCGGGGATACACCCAAAGAAATCGCAGATGCCTTCTATAACTTCTCCGGCAAAGAAAATTCCAAGGTTGTCATCATTCCTACCGCCAGCGTTGATGCGGAAAAACGCGACGAGTGGAGCGAGCGTTGGATGGAGAGAAAGCTGACGAGCTTCACCATCCTGCACACCCGTGATCGTAAACGAGCCAATACCGAGGAGTTCGTCAAACCGCTGCGAGAAGCAACCGCTGTCTGGATTGCCGGTGGCGATCAACAACGACTGAGCGATGCCTACGTCGGAACACTGGTCGAAAAAGAACTAAAGGCCCTGCTGAAGCGAGGCGGCGTCATCTGGGGCACCTCAGCGGGGGCAGCTATTCAAAGCAGACTCATGATCGCCGGAGGAAAGCCGCCGGTGGCAGAACTCTCCCAGGGCTTCAATCTGCTCCCCGGCTCTGTCATCGATCAACACTTCCTCGCCCGCAAGCGAGAGCCACGGCTTTTAGGGGTACTGCAAAAGTATCCCGGCTTCGTCGGCTTCGGTGTGGATGAAGAAACCGCTCTTGTCGTCAAAGGACGAACGCTTCGTGTGATTGGTAAATCGACCGTAACTGTTCTTATTTCAGAAGGCGGCGGCCGACAGCTGCGACGCATGGAAATGAACAATCGACAGAGCACCGACTTCACGATGCTGCGGAAGTCAGCCCTGGCTCGCACCGAAACGCCCTTTCCCCCCAAGAAGGTAGCCTGCCCCGAAGTACCCAAGGGATCTCTTCTTATCGTGGGAGGGGGCGGCATGCCTGCGGAAGTGATCAATAAGTACATCGAACTGGCAGGCGGTAAAGACAAGACCTTCATCGTACTGCCCACCTCCAACCCTGATCCGATCCCAGCCAACTCCGGCGCTTTTCTCAAACGGGCCGGCATCACCAATCTCCATGTATTGCCTGGCCGCACCAGGGAAGAAGTCAATAAGCCCGAAGTGCTCACTCTCCTCGACAAGGCTGATGCCATCTGGTTCGATGGCGGCAGGCAATGGCGGTTCGTCGATGCCTACGAAGGCACCCCGTTCTACGAGAAGTTGCACGGCGTACTTAAGCGGGGCGGCGTCATTGGAGGCAGTTCAGCCGGTGCGACCATTCAGGGCGAATATCTTTGCCGAGGCAACCCGCTCGGGCCCAACGACATCATCTGCGAAGGTTACGAAAAGGGCTTTGGCTTCCTGCCCGGCGTCGGCATCGATCAGCACTTCACTCAGCGCAACCGCTTCGCTGATATGTTCCAGTTCAAGAAGACCTATCCCCAATATCTGGGCATCGGCATCGACGAAGCCACCGCTCTGGTCGTCAAAGGTCACGTTGCCGAGATCATCGGTAGAACGAGAGCCTGCTTCTACCCCGGCACGCCGAGAGACGAGAAGGACTTCATCTCCATCAAGAGCGGCGAAGCGTTTGACTTCAAGACGATGAAGAAGGTGGAGAAGTAAGATTTTCCCCATTTCCTAAGATTCGTGGCACTGCTTTACGTACTCCCCTAGCAACACCAAGCCTTAGCTTGATCCGCCGTCGTGCCGCAAGCTTCGGTTAACAAGTGGTTTGCGACGAAGCCAGCAAACTCGAAGCGCTGAAAAAAGGAATGGTACCAGAATATTGCCGACAATAATCATGTACTGTAGAAACGTCCGATGGACCGGAAGTGACCAGCAGGTCAAAACACTGAACTGTTTATTTCTTTCCAAAATAGCAAACCGGTCGCCTTTTTGAGTGAGGGCTATCCCAACGTTAGACCTTTCTTCATTCGGGCAAGGCACTGATGCCAATGTCCGACAGTTATCCTCCAAATCAAGAAGCTCGACATGCACCTGGTAGAACTTTTCTCTTGCGAATGCTAAATACTCGCGAAGCTTGGTTGGCAGCGAATTATTGAATTTGCCGAGAAGACTCAACTCTCGTTTTGAGATCAACAGCTTAGTCACTAGATTATCGGTCGCAATATTGCCCAGTGAGCCTACTCGGCTTACCCTGTTTACTTGGCGGGCCCCTCGACCAAGTGCTAGGATGCTTACCTCATTTAAGGCGTTGAACTCCCTAAGATCAATCCGAATCGGCGTCTCCTTTCCAGTGGAAATTGAACGAATTGTGAACGAGTTATTTCGATTTTCCAAAAGTGCGTAGGTCGGGGTACTCAAGGCATATTCGATCATGACTCCTTGATCACCAGGAAAGGGACTCTCCCATAACAGCTTGGCTTCAGCTTGATTAGGGCTGAGTTGAAAGCAACGAACCACAATGGGCGAAGAACCGTCCTCGCGAGATGTGTGACTGAGGACATTGACGCTGTTTTCTTCCTTATCCCATATCCATTCCATCTGGGTATTTCCTTCCGGGACTTTTGGAAGCGGTTGCAAAGCACTCTTTGGCGTCAAATCAAGAACATGATTTTCGAGCAGCACTCTCTTTAGACCCACTTTGATATTAAAAGCTTCGGTATTTACCTGGTTGATTTCACGGCGATCATGGATAGACCAGACATGCAGAGTACGCTTTTGACCGTCAGGATGGGTAAAATAAATCAGGTACTTTCCATCCCTGCTCATTGCTGGCAGAGGCAATCGGCTCGAAGTTTTATTCAGGACAAGCCGGTGCAACTCGTAAGTAGGCGGCTTGACTCCTTCCAAAGAGGGCAGTGGTATTTCAGCAATAACATCTCCGCTGCTTGGCCGTCGTCCTATTAGCATCCACTTGTCTTTGCGTTTTGCGACATAAATGAATACGTCGTCACCCGGAGAAAAAACATGCCCCAAACCGCTATGGCTCATGTCATCTTGAATACCATTCGACGGTGCAGGTTTTAGTTCATCTTCTCCAGTTGCAGCGTTGAGGAAAATCAGCTTGGATCCATGATCAATTCGTTTGTCTACAGAAATATGCTGGTCATCGGCAGTGAAGCCGCGCCAGTAAACTGTACCATCAAATCGAATTTGCCATAAGGGCTGAGGCCTTTGCCAGTTGTAAGCAAGAAAGCCGAAGCCGACCGCCAGGAGGAATGCAAGCCAGTGTCTAAAGACAAATCGGAATGGTAGTAACCAACGTCGAGTCATTGCGGTTCCGCGGAATGGCCACGTCAATCAGTCTTGTAAGTGCTTTTGTTGATAATAACCAGGTTCCGGAATAGGAAGCAATCGATATTTCCCCATTTCGCCGGGCGGTCAATGGGGAAAGAGACATTGATCTTAACAAACTCGTTCAGAATGTTGTTCACCGGATGCTAACAGTATTTTCTCAACGCCAAGTGCCCTGTAGGTTGATGAATAGCCGTGCCACTGATGTGGTCGTACTTGTCACTTCCGTGCAAAGATGCAATCGCTTAGCTTAACACTCCTCCCACTATTCCATTACAATAAAGCACGTCGTGGTCCCATGAGCATAAAGCTTCCCATCCGGCCCGTAGAGTTTGCCGTCCGCCGTCGCCAGTTGCCTGCCGCAGTGAAGTACATTCCCCTCAGCACGAACCCGTGGCACCTTGGGAGTCAGCGGCCTGACAATATTGAGGCTCAGTTCGGTCGTGGTGTAAACCCTGCCCTCGGGGATCATCGTCTGAATCGCACAAGCAAGCGCCGAATCCAGCAGTGTGGCAAACCAGCCGCCATGAATGGTGCCCATCGGGTTGAGGTGGGCATACCCCGGGGTGCCCTGGAAGACTGCCCGCCCTTCGCTCACTTCAATGAGTTGAAAGTCGAGTGTCTGAGCAATGGGTGGGTAGTGAAGTTCGCCATGAAGGATGGCCTGCATGATCTCGATACCGGACTTTCCCGCAATCGATTCACGAGTATTGACGCCCGGCCCTTTGCCGGTCAACAGCCGCTGCTTCTGTGCCGCTTCCTGGGCCAGCCAGGCTTCGAGTTGATTGTCGGTGGTGTTCATACACTTTGTTGTATGAACCGAACACTACCCAACATCAGTTCAACGTATTCAGTTCCACTTCGCTCAGTTCTCGAATGAAGTTGCAGCCCACGGTGTACTGACTGTCTCGATTCAGATGTCGATAGACGACACAGGCCAGGATTTCAAAAAGCTTCTGGCCTCGTTCGCCCTGCACGGTCAGATCCAGCAGCGTGCCGGGCATCAGCGACTCTTTCACCTTGAGGCCGATACCGGTCGGGGAAGCGTTCAGCACGGTCCCGGGAAGCACTGGTTCGGTAGACGAGCGAAGGTTGCGGTACAGCACCTGGGCACGGGTGGGATAGCGGACGAAGCTGCGATTATCGAATTCGGGCTTCTCGATCTGTTCACGCTTCACGCCCAGTGAATCCAAATCTTCATCATCGAGTTCGGTACAGAACTGGCAGCCGAGCGAAAAAAGGCCGTCCCCTTCGTCGCGAAGATGCATCACGCAGGCAAGCACAGTCGTCACTGGTCCCAGTTGTTCGCAAGGCAAATCGATCCGCACCATGCTGCCTTCTTCAAAGCTATTACGCACCTTGATCCGCATCCCGTTGTCGGAGACTTCGAGAATCTGCGCGGAGAATCGCTGGCCATCGCCACTGGCCGGTTCGACCATGGCTGTACCAGTAGAGACTTGACGTGCTTCGTTGCGGCGTTCGGTGTGATGACCGTTCGTGGAGGGATCAGTCTGCAACTGTTCCGGCATACTTTCCTCTCCCCATTAAGCTCAGGGTGGATTCAAACTTGGGATAGGGCGACATATTACTGTAACATAAAAAAGAGGGGGGAGCTGAAAAAGAGATGAAAAGTTGGGTAAGGCAGGAGTGGCCAGTGAGCTTCGGCATAGTCTTTTGACAACTGACAACTCATACTCCATAGATGACGCCGAACTTCTTCTTTAGGTAGATCATCAATGGTACATGACTCACTGGCTTCCCGGTCATCTGCTTGCACAACTCTGTCGCTGAATAACGCTGCCCCTTGCTATGGATGCGATCCGTTAGCCAATTCTTGAGGGGTCCATATTCTGCTCTCGCTATCTGCTCGTTCATCTGGGGTAATTCTTTTTGTGCCCGTTCCATGAACTGCGCTGCATAAAGATTGCCCAAAGTATACGTCGGGAAGTATCCCAGCAGACCGGCGCTCCAGTGAACATCCTGCAGGCATCCCTCATTATCCTGCGGCACGGTCAATCCAAACATCTTGTGAAAGCGTTCGTTCCACGCTCCGGGCAGGTCTTTAGCAAGTAGATCACCAGTCAGCAGCGCCTGTTCCAACTCAAACCGCAGGATGATGTGAAGGTTATAAGTCGCTTCATCGGCTTCGATACGGATGAAGGATGGCCGAACATCGTTAATAGCTGCATAGAACTGATCGAGCGTCACATCCTTCAGCGTCGTCTGGAACCGCTCCTGAACGGTAGGCCAGTTCGCTTTCCAGAAGGGCATGCTTCTGCCGACGAAGTTCTCCCACAACCTTGATTGGCTCTCGTGAATACCAAGCGAACAGGCGGTGCCGAGCGGGGTGCCAAAGTGTTCGCTGGGCAGGTTCTGTTCATAGATGCCATGCCCCGTTTCGTGCAAAGTGCCGAAGAAGGCTTCAGCGAAGGCATGTTCATTGAACCGGGTGGTGATGCGGACATCGCCGGGACCGATACCGGAGCAGAACGGATGCACGGTGACATCAAGCCGCCCGCCACTGCGGTCAAAGCCGATCTTCTCGGCGATCCATTCGGAAAGTTGCCGCTGCTGTTCCACCGGATAACTGCGAGCCAGTATCCCCCGTGGCACCTTGAATGACGATTGCTGGATAGCTGCGATGAGCGGCACGAGTTGATCCTGCAATTGCTTGAAGATTACTTTCAAATCGCTGGTGCATGCCCCTGGTTCAAACTCATCAACGAGGGCATCGTACGGATGATCCTGATAGCCAACCGCCTGAGCCTCTTCACGTTTCAACTTGATGATGGTTTCCAGGAACGGTTTGAAGCTTGCGAAGTCGTTGTTGTGCTTAGCCGACTCCCAGGCATTCTGCCCCGCTGAGGTCGCCTTGGCCAACGCTACCACCAACTCCGTCGGCATCTTCACCGCCCGGTCGTACTGTCGACGGATACCCTTTACATTGGCCCCCTGCTCTTCGTTGAGAGTTTCAGCTTCCGCATGCTGGAGCAAATCACCTATCCGCTGATCGGTCAACCGTTCATGACAAAGCTGAGCCAAGAGCGCCAGTTGCTCGCCCCGAAAGGCCTGCCCTTTGGTCGGCAGATAGGTGCGTTCATCCCAACCCAGCAGGCTGGCCGCAGAGGCTAACGTCGCTCGTTCCCGTTCACGCTGGCAGAGGGTGGTGTAGGCTGTCATCAACCTTCCTTTCGCAAGAGTAGTCTTGTTGTATGGGTTGATCGGCAACGGGAACTACCCGCATGATCTATCACCTAATTCTTTCTGGCTTCATGATGGCTTACGGGTAGAATAACCCTGTGTCGATCTCTGTATCCACGTAACGTGGGAGGCCATTCACTATGGACCGCATCTGGAGGGGAACAGCGCTCGGGCTGTTCTTCGCAAGCACCGGGGTCATCCTGGCGGACGACCCGCCGAAGAAGGATGATCCGCCTGCCAAGCAGGACGAGAAAGCGAAGACGCCCGCCGAAAACTTTGCTGCCGCCAAGAAGGCCAACGACGAAGCCAGCGCAGCCATGAACAAGGTTGTCGCTGAGCTACAGAAGAAAAAGGAACAGTTGAGCCTGGAGAACAAGGAACTCAACGAAGCATTCCAGGCCCGCAACAAGGCTACTCAAGCCTTCTTGAAAGCTGCCGAGGAGTTGGCCAAGTCTGAGCCATCCACCCCGTTGGGTTTCGAAGCAATCAACGCTGTCATCAACTTTGGCAGTCCGACGCCGGCCATCATCAAAGTGTTGGCTGAACATCATGCGATGAACCCCAAGATCGGTGCCGTCGTGAGTCGGCTGGGACGGGGAGCCTTAACCAAGGATATGGAAGCCTTCCTGACGACTGTCATGGAAAAGAACCCCAACAGAGACGCACAGGGCAACGCAGCTTTTACGCTGGCCTCGCTCATGATACGATCCCGGCAGGCCGATGCTGAAAAGCTCTTTGAGAAGATCATGTCCGACTACAAGGATGTGAAGTCGTTCAACGGCACGCTCGCTGATCGTGCTGAAGCCAACCTGTTTGAATTACGCAATCTCCAGATCGGCAAAGTCGTGCCTGAAATCGAAGGCGAAGATACTGATGGCAAGAAGTTCAAGCTCAGCGATTATCGCGGCAAGGTGGTGATGCTCGATTTCTGGGGGCATTGGTGAGGCCCCTGCGTGGCCATGTTTCCACACGAGCGGTCGCTCGTTAAGCGTATGGAAGGCAAACCCTTTGCTCTTATCGGTATCAACAGTGATCGAGAGAAAGAGTTCCTCAAAACACAAAACGAAAAACAGCAGATCACCTGGCGTTCCTTCTGGTGCGGCGAGAAAGGCACAAGCGGACCGATTCCCACCAAGTGGAATGTCATGGGTTGGCCTACCCTTTACTTCATCGATCACAAAGGCGTGATCCGACAGAAGAACCTCCGCGACGAAAAGAAAATGGACGAGTTCCTCGACAAACTCGTCGAGGAGGCGGAGAAAGATGCCAAGGGAGGCGGGTCGTAAGTCGTTAGGAAACTATCAGAGTTCGTGCCACAGGTTACCGGTGATCTGGTAACCTGTGTTGATTCAGCCTCAGGGTTTTCGCTTTCCAGATTGCTCGGCTGGCAAATGAGACAGGAACTCATCCAGCGTCTCATCAAACGAACCATGGGGTGGATCGTTATGCCCGCCACCAGGAATGGTGATGAACTGCTTCTTCCCCTGTGCCGTATCATACAACCTCTGGGCCAGCGAGATCGGTATCAATCGATCCGCATCGCCATGACATTGAAGCAACGGCCCGGCGTAGTTCTTGATCTTCGCCACCGAATCGAACCGCTGCGTCATCATCAGATGTGGCAACAACCACGGTACATGATAAGCAGCGACATCGGGCAGTGAGGAGAAGGTGCTCTGCAGGATCAATCCCCTCGCCCCATCCATAGAAGCAAGATCGACTGCCACGCCGCCGCCAAGAGAGCGGCCCAGAACGACGATATCCTTCTCACCCACGCCAGCCTTCAGGGCCAGACAACGACGAGCCGCCCTTGCATCTTGATAGAGTCCCTCTTCCGAAGGTGTCCCCTCGCTCTTACCATAGCCCCGATAGTCGAAGACGAAGACCGCACACTGATGCTGCTGTTGCAATTCCAGTGCAGCCATCGACCACGTTTCGATCGAGCCTGCGTTGCCATGACAGTAGAGAATCACCGCCCGCCGCTGCGGATGATCGAAGAACCGGCCATGCAACCGTTTGCCATCGTCGGTGGTAAACCAGGCATCGGTGACATGCTCTCCGCCGCCATCGTCCCGTTCAGGCTGATACAACAGTGCCCGTTCCATCGGCAGCAAAGGCGAGTACGAACCCATCCCGGCACAGCCAGGAAGAGCTAGAGCGATGAGACAGAAGTAGGCAGCCAGTTTCATGGGCTGCGTATGGGCAATTACGGAGGTTTGGTCAAGGGGAATGTCGGTTACTTCTTCTTCCTCAACTTCGGGAACAAGCCTTGCAATCGAATATGTGTTTGTTTACTTCGTTCTTTCCCCTGGCGCTGATCATCTGCAGTCGGCAAAGGTTCTGAATCGGCTTGTTGGCTGCTATGTTTCCTCATCCGCCGTACCAACTCATGAGCTTTCCGAGGGTCATTCATCATCTCAGATGCCGTGATACCGGTGATGCGATATTGCTCCGCAGGGAAGCCATGCACGAACTTGTTCCAGTATGGCCAATCACGCAGGTCTTTGCCAAGGCGCTGATAGAAATGTTCGAGACTGATTTCCACCAGTATCGTCGGCTTCCTCTGTATGGCCAAGACGTTCCTATACAAATTGTCGCTCACATGTTGGGACATCTTGAACCAGGTAGCCAAGCCCTGCTCCATCAGGAGACAACCCAGTTTCCATCGCCCTGTGTAATAGAGTAACGGTGCATGTCTGTGGATGAGTTCATAGGGATACCGATGTGGATCCCATTGATGTCGCTGATAGTCGAGTGGCCCTCCATGCACGATTCGATCATGGAGTTGAAGTTGACGCCAAGCGGTGGCATAGCGTTTCAGTTCGACGAGTGCCCATATCTCAAACATGAAAGTGAAGACGCCCTCTTGGGCACCAGGCCCCTGTGCCGCATAGCGCCGAATCCGTCTACACGCTTCGATGATACGTTCGTGGCGTTCATCAATCATCAATTGGGCAATAAAGATGCTGTACAGCCTGACCGCATCGTTGTTGCCTTGAAGCCAGAGATTGGGGATACGGTCTTGCATGATGACTTTCGGTTGTCAATCAGCTTGTAACAGTCAACACTCACAGCCCGGGAATATTCAGAAAGTCCTTCGGATTGTGTGTCACCAAATCAAAATCATACGACAACGCAGTTGCAGCAATCCATGCATCCGCAACAGCTATAGGTCGTGACCTTCTCAGCAATCGAACTTCCGCCCACCAGGAGCAGATCGATAAGTCAGATTGAATGATGGAGACTCGACTGAGTGTTTTCTCGAGCAGTGCCTGCTTGGCAATACCCCAGTTGGCTTTCTTCATCCCCTGCTCTAATTCAGCGTTCGATTGAAAGGAGATAGCAAGGTCATGGCCTTCAATCATTGCTTGATACTTCATCGCCAAGGGATGACGCTTCACAATGTAAGAGATGATATTCGTATCGAGCAATAGCCAGCTCATAGCCTACCCTACTTCTTTCCTCGTTTGTTCAACACTTTTGAGAAACTCTTCAAACTCTTCATCGCTCTCCCAAAGGTCTTCGCAAGCCCCTAGTAACTCTTCGAATCGTGCAGTGTGAACATTCTCAGGCATCCTATTCCGAGGGGGAAGCGGCCTGTTGTTTATCGTTGGTGATGTTGACGGCGTCATATCATAACCTCCTTAACCATTCTAATCGGATGATTCATCCAACACAAGTTAGGACTATCAATGCAGAATTCCCCCAAATCTTCCGCGAACCTCTCTTGACTGATTGACCAATCCGCCTTACTCTTCTTGTAGATCAATGATCGTAATGTTCTTGATCTGGTTCCCGTGTAGTCGTCAGACCCTTCTTGATTCTGTCACCTTGATCCAACCACTCGTGCGAGTTGCGCCGGGTAGAGACAGAACCAGTCCTGCAAAGGGTGATAGCTTAATACGCGGGTTGTACTTCAGGGCGCGTTAGCCCTGCGATCTTTCGGATACGTTTTTGTGCTAGAGACTGTTTCCTTACTTTGCCGCTGACCGTTACTCGCCACCCCCTGTGGCCACGGTTGCTGCTTGATTTGAAAGAGATCGATGTCCTGATGCTGCCGGAGTGAGCTTACCCCCAGTGGAATGCCACTCATCTGCGGGCGATTCTTGCAATCGCATGTACTACTTTTACTCCCGTCATGTCCCGCCCTCTTCTCCGAATGGGTCATGATGACTTGTATGAAGGTGTCTCCTGAGTACCGATTCTTTCCGCATTCTCCGTGATCCCACGGTGTACCTCGTTGGCAGGCAGTCCATCTCCACCGATGAGATGGATCGATTCCTCGCCGACCACCAGGTATCCACCTGGACGACTGATTCCGAAATCGCCGGTGAGAAGCTGAGCGAAGTGGCAGGCCGAGTCTGCTACATGAGCTTCGCCAAACCCCGGCCGGGAGGCAACCAGGCCTACCTGAAACACATCCTCGAAGTGGGGCATGGCTCCGTGCTGGAACACGGCACCTGGAACCTCATTTTCACCGGCATCAACCGGGCTGTGACGCACGAACTGATTCGCCATCGGGCCGGCTGGGCCTACTCGCAACTCAGCCAGCGCTACGTAGATGAATCGGTCGCTGAATATGTCGAGCCTGACTGCATCGCCGACGACCCCGAACTCCACAAGCTCTGGGTCAACACCGTTAAGCAAACACACGCTGCCTATGTCGAATTGGCAGAGAAGCTCACCGCGAAATACGCTACTGAGCCTGACAAGACGCTTCGACGCAAACTCGCTCGCCAGGCTGCACGCAGTGTGCTGCCCAATGCGACCGAAACCAAGATCTTCGTGACCGCCAACACCCGCGCCCTCCGCCATTTCATTGAGATGCGGGGCAACCGGCACGCTGATGTCGAGATACGAAAGCTCGCCATCGCTGTGCTGAAAGTGATGCAGCACGAAGCACCGAATTTGTTTGGGGATTATGAACTCGTTACACTACCGGACGGAACACATGAGGCCAGCACACCATACCGAAAGGTCTGATGGTTACCCCCCACGCCAGGGAGGCGGCGGGGGTGGTCATTACGGACGCCGAGGCCAGGGCCAGCAGGGTCAAGGTCGCGGATATGGTCATGGCCAAGGCGGCCAGGATCATGGAAATGACCGGGGAAATAGCCAAGGCTATAACCAGGGGCAGGGCCAAGGCTACAACCAGGGCTACAACGATCAAGGCCAGGGGCATGGTCAAAGCCGTGGTCAGGGGCAAGGCCGTGGCTACGGTCATAACAACAATAACCAGGGTCAGCGCCGTCAAGGCGGTAGTGGCCAGGGACGTTACAACAATCAAGGCGGCGGGCAGGGTCGCTATGGCCATCAGCAACGCCGCTATAACCAGGGGCCGGGGAATAACATCCCCCGCTCTGCCGCTGATCTTGCTGCACCACCGCTCCCCGGAGCAGATGTGCCAGGCGAAGAGCAGCTCATGGCTCCCGCGACACCAAGTGTCGTGCCGCTGACCAGCTTCACCGGCGTTCTGGAGCTGCACCCCAAGGGGTATGGCTTCCTCCGCCAGCTCAAGCGACACATCCAGGCCCAGCTTGGCGATCCTTACGTCGGCAACCACCTGGTTGAACGCTTCCATCTGCCCGCCGGCGTTTTGATCGAAGGCTTCCTCGAACCGGGGCCTCCAGGGTCAATGGGCCCCCGTCTTCGCAGTATCGAGAAGATCGAAGGCGAACCAGCCGCCCCAATTCAACACCGTGACTTTGAAACACTGACGCCGATCGACCCTGAACAGTGGATTCGTCTCGAAACCAACGTCGAACCGATCAGCACCCGTGTGCTCGATATGCTCGCCCCCATCGGCAAGGGCCAGCGCGGCCTCATCGTCGCTCCGCCCCGTACCGGCAAGACCATCCTGCTCCAACAGATCGCCACAGCGGTAGCCACCAACTATCCGAACATGCACATCATCGTCGTCCTCGTCGATGAGCGCCCCGAAGAAGTGACCGACATGAGCCGCACCGTTCGCGGCGAAGTGATGGCCAGCAGTTCCGACCGGGAAACGATCCAGCACATCCGCATGGCGGAGACCGCGCTCAACCGTGCCAAGTTCCTGGCTACCCAGGGCAAGGATGTCTTCGTCCTGCTCGACAGCCTGACCCGTCTGGCCCGTTGCTACAACAAGGAAAGCAACTCCGGCCGAACCATGTCCGGCGGCGTCGACGTTAAAGCGATGGAAATCCCCAAGCGCCTCTTCGGTGCAGCCCGCGCCTTTGAAGAAGGCGGCTCGCTCACCATCATGGGTACCGCCCTGATCGAAACCGGCTCCAAGATGGACGACCTCATCTTCCAGGAATTCAAAGGCACCGGCAACATGGAAGTGGTGCTCGACCGCAAGCTCGCCGAACGCCGAATCTACCCCGCCTTCGATATCGGCGCCTCCGGCACGCGTAAAGAAGAGCGGATGCTGCCCCCTGAAATGTACAAACAAGTCTGCCTCCTCCGCCGCAGCCTCGCCGGCATGAAGTCAGTCGAATCGATGATGATGCTCGTCGACAAGCTTCAGAAGAGTAAGACCAACGCCGAGTTCCTGGGGATGTACAGCAAGTCGATGAGATAGGAGCCAGAAGATAACTTTGCAGCCCCCGATAGGGGGCGACCAGTCAGTAGCCAGGGGCGCAAGCCCCTGGTAAGCAA